>JAISNE010000229.1 GCA_031276375.1 Accumulibacter sp. | reverse complement strand
GCAAATATTTGTCCAGCGGCTCGCCGGCTTCCCTTTGCCGCATGTACGCGGCCAGGATCGCCATCCCCCAGGCGCCGCCTTCCCCCGCGGTTTCCATCACGGCCACCGGCAGGCCCAATGCGGCTGACATGATGCCCTGCGCGACGCCCTTGACCTTGAACAGGCCGCCGTGCCCAAGCATGCGGTCGATGCGGACGTGTTCTTTCTCGGTGAGGATGTCCATGCCCAGCTTCAGCGTGCCCATGACGGAAAAGAGCAGGGCGCGCATGAAGTTGTCCAGCGTCAACCGGCTGTCCGGCATGCGCACCAGCAAGGGGCGGCCTTCGTCGAATCCGGTGATCGGTTCTCCGGCGAGATAATTGTAGGAAAGAAGCCCGCCGCCGTCGGCTTCGCCTTCCAGCGATTTCCGGTAAAGCGTTTCGTACAGCGCCGTTTTGTCCGGCTTGAGTCCGAATGCGCCCAGCACCTCCGCGAACAGGCCGACCCAGGCATCGATGTCCGAGGCGCAGTTGTTGCAATGCACCATGGCCACCGGAGCGCCCGCCGGCGTGGCCACGATGTCGATCTCCGTGTAGACGCGCGACAGTTCCTTTTCCAGCACGATCATGGCGAACGCCGACGTGCCCGCCGAGATGTTGCCGCTGCGCCTGGCGATGCTGTTGGTGGCGACCATTCCCGTTCCGGCGTCCCCCTCGGGCGGGCACAGCGGAATCCCCGGCTCCAGCAGGCCCGAGGGGTCTATCAGCCTGGCGCCTTCCTTGGTGAGCGTGCCCGCGCCGCCGCCCGCGCTCAAGACCCGCGGCAGTATTTCCTCCAATCGCCAGCCCAGGTCGAATTCTTCCGTCAGCCGGTCGAACAGCCGCAGCATCCTTTCATCGTAGCCATGGCCTTCCCGGTCGAGGGGGAACATGCCGGAAGCGTCGTCCACGCCGAGGTATTTGTTGCCGGTCAGCTTCCAATGCACGTATCCCGCCAGCGTCGTCATGAACGCGATGTCCTTGATATGAGCTTCTCCATTCAGGATCGCCTGATACAGATGCGCCACGCTCCAACGCTGGGGTATGTTGAACCGAAACTGTTCGGTAAGCCGTCCGGCCGCCTGCTCCGTCATGGTGTTGCGCCATGTGCGGAAGGGCGCCAGGTGTTTGCCGGCCCGGTCGAAAACCAGATAACCGTGCATCATGGCCGATACGCCCATGGCTCCGACGGTGGAAAGCGGCGCGCCGTGGCGTTCCCGCACATTCTCCGCCAGTTCGCGGAAACACGCCTGGATGCCTTGCCAGACGTCTTCCAGGCGGTAGGTCCACACGCCGTCTTCCAGCCTGTTTTCCCAGGCGTGCCCCCCCGACGCCAGGGGCGAGTGGTCGGCCGCGATGAGGACGGCCTTGATGCGCGTGGATCCCAATTCGATGCCCAGGCTGGTTCTGCCCGCGAGAATCTCCCGTTTTGTGTCGTCCGCTTCTCTCGCCATGAATAGCTCCGTTCCGTGCCGGGTTTCTGTCGACGCCCCTCGTTTCCGTCGATGACGGACGTCCGCCTCATCCGGTCACTTCCTGTAAGATACCCCGCGCGCGGAATAAAGGCCAGTTGCGGCATGGGATGCGATCTGGCGGAATGGAACATCCGCGCCGGGAGAAACAAGCGGCCGGCGTGTTCCGGGAAACGCGGCGGACACGGTCATTTTCAGGACAGTTTCATGGCAATCCAGTGGTTCCCAGGGCATATGACTTCGGCGCGCAAGAAAGCGGCCGAAACGATGGCGGTCACCGATGTGGTCATCGAGGTCGTCGACGCGCGCCTGCCGGAAGCGAGCACCAATCCGCTGGTGCATGAACTGCGCCGGCAGCGGCAGCGATCGTGCCTGAAAGTGCTGAACAAGTCCGATCTGGCCGACCCCGCGGCGACGCGCGAATGGATCGCCTGGTACGACCGGCAGCCGGGCGTCAAGGCGGTGGCGGTGTCCAGCAGGAACGCCGGCGAGGTGGCGCGTTTACCCGCGCTGTGCCAGGGATTGGCCATGCATCGCAACGACAACGCCAAGCCGCTGCGCATGATGATCATGGGCATCCCCAACGTCGGCAAATCCACGCTGATGAACGCGCTGGTCAAACGAAAAATCGCCAAGGTCGGCGACGAGCCGGCGGTGACCAAGTCGCAACAAAGCCACCAGCTCAGCGTGCGCCAGTGGATCACCGACACGCCGGGGCTGATGTGGCCGAAAATCGAGCACGACAGCGACGGCTACATGCTCGCCGCGAGCCACGCCATCGGCCGCAACGCCATCATCGACGGGGAAGTGGCGCAGTTCCTGGCGGAGCTTCTGCTGGCGCGGTATCCGGATCGGCTGGCCGAACGCTACGCGCTGGCGGTCGGCGGACTGGACGGCGCGGCCGTCGTCGAGGGCATTGCCCGGCGGCGCGCCTTGCGCATGCGCGGCGGCGGCCCGGACCTGGAAAAGGCGTCGCGGGTGCTTTTGCAGGACTACCGCGACGGCAAACTCGGGCGCATCAGCCTGGAAACGCCGCGAACACGGTTGGCGATGCTGCAACGGGAAACAGGGGAGAAGCTGCCGTAAACCGCGGGCAAAGCCGTTTTCCGCGCCGGGATCGTTTCCTGTTTCCCGTGGCCGCCGCCCCGCGTTTACTCGGCCTGCGGGCGGGCAAGGATTTCCTTGACCATCGGGACGGTCGCGTTCCACACGTACCATCCACCCCATCCCAGCAGAATGGCAACGATCACCAACTGGATCAGCGTGACGATGATGTCCCGCCGCTGGCGGCTGATTTTGCGCCCGGGATCGGTGGCGCCGCATCCAGGGCAGGCAAGCGCCGACGTATCGACCTGGTGGCCGCAGGCGCGGCAAGGTACGAGCGGCATGAAAGACTCCTTTTGACAAAGCGGCATGGTATCCGCGCTTTCGGCGCTTATGTTACCTTGCCGCCACCGAATCCGCACGTGGAAGGGAACGGAGATCATGGAAGAACGGCTGACCGAACTGGAAATCAA
>JAISNE010000138.1 GCA_031276375.1 Accumulibacter sp. | reverse complement strand
AGGAAACCGAAGGTTCGCTTTTAAGCTTAACCCAGCCGCCGGAAACACTATCGACTTCTTTCCATTTTGTTGTTTCGTCCGTATCGCTGAAAATGAAAATGCGATGGTCGCTTTTGCGGGAAAACTCCAGGAGTCTGTTTTGGGCAGGCGTCAGAGGTTTTTCCAGCGCGCGCAAAATTTCCGTGATTTCATAAAAACTGGATATCGAATCTCCCGCGTCGGCGCCATTTTCAAATTGTTTGGTCACTATGTTATACGGAAAGACGACGTTTCCCTCGTCGAGCGAAACGCAGACCATCTCATCATGCATTGCCCATTGCCCGCCAAAATTCCGAATGACGCATTCGCCGAGGAACGATCCAATAAGGTTGATGGAGCCTTTCCAGTTGCTTATATCGGTTCGCAGGCGTGTTCTCTCGATGTACTTATCCAGCCAGCGCACGCTTTCCAGATCATAGTTCAGCTCGATATGCAGCTGCTCCCGGAGTATCTCTCGCAATTGCTCGGCCGCCCGGCGCAGTTGATCGGCTTGCTCCACGGGCAGCAGTCGAGGCCCGCCTGGTTCGGCGAAAGTGTCTGTTTGCGATTCGGACATAAAGTACCCTTGAAATTGGATGGTTCGCGGTACGGCGGCGTCGCATTGAACCGCGAAGATGGGTGTTTCATGCGCGCATGGAGCATGCTCAGGCCGGGGAATCCTCGTCGTCTTCGTCGTTCAGCGCCAGCCATTCGCGGATCAGCACCTGACCGAGCGCGAGCAGCATCGGGCCGAGGAACAGGCCGATGAAGCCGAAGACCATCACTCCGCCGAAGATGCCGACGACGATCAGCAAGAGCGGCAGGCTGGAGGTGCGCGAGATGAGGATCGGCTTGATGAAGTTGTCGACGCTGCTGATGCCGAACATGCCCCACAGCAGCATGAAGATGGCCCATCCGGTCTGGCCGCTGTCGTACAGCCACCAGGCCGCGCCGAGCCAGATCAGCGTGGCGCCGATCACCGGCACCATCGAGAAGACGAAGGTCATGAAGGTGAGCATGGCGACGGCGGGAACGCCGGTGATGAAGTAGCCGACCATGGCCACCAGCGCCTGCGCCGCCGCCGTGCCGACGATGCCGATCATCACTCCGGTGACCGTGCCCGCGGCCAGTTTCAGCATGCGTTCCCCGAGATCGCCGGCGAGCTTCTGGCTGCCGTTGCGCAGGGCTTCGGCGTATTTTTCCGCGTCGCGGAAGATGAAGAAGGCGAAGAAGATGACCAGCATCAATTGCAGCAGCCCCTGACCGAAAATCGACACGGTGGCCAGCGCCACCTTGCGCGTCGGATCGATCAACTGGCGCAGCAGGTTGTTCATCTCTTCCCGGCTGGCGGCCAGCTCATGCCAGTAGGTTTCGATGATCGGGCCGGCGATGGGCAGGCCGGACAGCCATTTGGGCGGATCGGCGGAAAGCCCGGCTTCCAGGATCGGCCGCAGGTAGCGCACCGACGATTCGATGCCCTGGGCCAGCGTGCCGGAAAGCACGGCGAGCGGCGCGAGCAGCAGCAGCACCAGCAGGAGCGACATCAGCAGGGCGGCCAGATGGCTGCGCCCGCGGCACAGCTTGAGCATGTGGTTGCGCAGCCAGGCGGTGGTCACGCAGATCACCGCGGCGAACATCAGGGTGCCGGTGAACGGCAGCAGCACGGCGATACAGCCGACCAGCAGGAGCGCCACGATGGCGATCTGGATGATCTGTTTTTGGGCGGAAGTGATATGTTGTTGCATTGGTGTGGAAGGAATGAGTGGTTGAGCGCGATTTCCGGATCAGGGTTTGGCGAGCAGTTTGAGCGCCTGGCGGATGCCGTCCGAAGTCGACAGGTCGGGCGGCAATTGCCTCATCACCGCCGCCGCTTCACGGTCATTGTATCCCAGCGCCAGCAGGGCATTGAGAATGTCGTGCCGGGCGTCCTCGGCGGGCAGCTTGGCGGCCGGCAGGGCGTCGGCCAGCTTGCCCTTGAGTTCGAGCAGCAGCCGCTCGGCCGTTTTCTTGCCGATGCCGGGAACCTTGACCAGCCGCCCGGTCTCCTGGCGGGCGATGGCCTGGGCGAGATCGGCCACCGACAGCCCCGAGAGCACGGCCAGCGCGGTGCGCGCGCCGACGCCCGAGATCTTCACCAACTGGCGAAAGGCGAAGCGTTCGGCCTCGCTGCCGAAGCCGTAGAGAAACTGGCCGTCCTCGCGGACGATGAAGTGCGTGAGCAGCGTGCACGCTTCGCCCACCGCCGGCAAGTTGAAGAAGGTGCTCATCGGCACATCGACTTCGTAGCCGACGCCATGCACGTCGATGAGCACTTGCGGCGGCGCTTTTTCTTGCAGGATTCCGGTCAAACGCCCGATCATTGTTCCCTCTCTTTTCCGTTTCCTTTCGCCAGGATCATCCGCCCCTGGCGCACGCGAAAGCCTTTCGTCGCCAGCGCGCCCAGGCCCTGCCCGCCATGCGCGTGCGCGATGGCGCAGGCCAGCGCGTCGGCGGCGTCCGGACCCGGATCGCCCGGCAGCGACAGCAGCCGGCGCACCATGTGCTGCACCTGCGCCTTGTCCGCGTGCCCGTTGCCGACCACCGCCTGCTTGACCTGCAGCGCGGTGTATTCCGCCACCTCCAGCCCGCCCGCGACCAGGGCGGCGATCGCCGCCCCGCGCGCCTGGCCGAGCAGCAGCGTCGATTGCGGATTGACGTTGACGAACACGATTTCGATGACCGCCTGGTCGGGCCGGTAGCGCGCGAGGAGTTCCACGAGGCCGGCGTGGATCGCGCCCAGGCGCGTCGGCAAGGCGTCCGCCGCGTCGGTCCGGACGCAGCCGCTGGCCAGATAGCCGAGCCGGTTCCCCGTTTTCTCGACGATGCCGAAACCGGTCGCGCGCAGTCCGGGGTCGATGCCCAGGATGCGGATGGCGTCGTGCTTGCTCGTGTTCAACGTCGGGGG
>JAISNE010000115.1 GCA_031276375.1 Accumulibacter sp. | reverse complement strand
ATGAAAGCCGATGGATTGCCACGGGCCTTCGGCCCTCGCAATGACAGGGGTTTGGGGGTTGGGCGCGTTGTCGCGGGCGCTGGGTTCATTGCCGCGCCCGTTCAACAACAAAGGTATTCGTCACGGCAAGGCGGGGAAAACTCCGTCATTGCTCGGGCTACACGACGCGGTAATCCAGGCGGCGCCTGGATTTTCTGAAACGACAAAGCGCCTTCCACGTCTGTCTGGATTGCCACGGGCCTTCGGCCCTCGCAATGACGGGGGTTTGGGGGTTGGGCGCGTTGTCGCGGGCGCTGGGTTCATTGCCGCGCCCGTTCAACAACAAAGGTATTCACCACGGCAAGGCGGGGAAAACTCCGTCATTGCGAGGCGCGTAGCGCCGTGGCAATCCAGGCGGCGCCTGGATTTTCTGAAACGACAAAGCGCCTTCCACGTCTGTCTGGATTGCCGCGGGCCTTCGGTCCTCGCCATGACGAGGCGGCGCGTGGTCGCCCAAGGGGATGCTCGCTTGCGCGCTGCACGGCCACAGGGGGCCGCCCCTACGGAGAGCGCGTAGGGGCAGGCCCCCATGCCTGCCCACGCCCGCAACGAAACGCCCGCTCCCCAACCCTCCTTTACGACATCTGTGTATGCGATAGCCCTGGTAGTCGATAGGCGTCAGGGATCAGGGATCAGTAAATAATGCGGCGGCTTTTGCCGCCGGTAATTTTTGCTGCCTCCTGCTCCCCGTCACTTACTCCTGCCGTGCAAGCGGGCCAGTTCGGCCAGGCGTTCCGCGTGCCAGGGGGCGACCTGGTCCCAGGTAAAGCGCCATTCCCAGTTGCCTTCGGTGACGCCGGGGCGGTTCATTCGTCCCGTGGCATCCAGTTCCAGCACGTCCTGCATCGGGACGATCGACACGGCCGCGACCGAGGCCGAGGCGGCATGGATCATGTCCCATGCGATGGATGTCGCGCCCTCGATGCGCAGATAACGCCGGACGTAATCGCGCCGCGCTTCCGGCAACGATTCCCACCAGCCGCGCGTCGTGTCGTTGTCGTGCGTTCCCGTGTAGACGACGGTCCGCGCTTCGCAATTGTGCGGCAGGTAGAGATTGTCGCTTTGACCGTCGAAGGCAAATTGCAGGATGCGCATGCCCGGAAAGCCGACCGTCTGGCGCAAGGCTCTGACTTCGGGGGTGATGATGCCCAGATCCTCGGCGATGATCCGGCAATCGTCCGGTTCCTTGCCGCTGCTTAGCTCCAGCGCCTTGCCCATGGCGGTAAACAGCGCCAGTCCCGGCCCTTTTCGCCATTGGCCCTCGACGGCGGTCGGCGCTTCGGCCGGGATTTCCCAATAGGACTCGAAGCCCCGGAAGTGATCGATGCGGACGATGTCGCAAAGTTTCAGCATGCGCCGCATTCTTTGGGTCCACCAGAGATAGGCGTCCTTTTCGTGTTCTTCCCACTGGTAAAGCGGATTTCCCCAACGCTGGCCGGTGACGCTGAAGTAATCGGGAGGAACGCCGGCCACGGCGCGCGGATAGCCGCGCGCGTCGAGGTCGAACAGCCGCTGGTGCGCCCACACGTCGGCGCTGTGCGCGGATACGAAGATGGGGATGTCGCCGACGATGCGCACTCCCCGGTCGTTGGCGTATTTCTTGAGGGCGGCCCACTGCCTGTCGAAACGCCACTGGCAGAATTTCCAGAAATCGCACTCCCCGGCCAGTGCGCGGGCGGCTTCGCGCAAGGCTTGTTCCTTGCGCCGGACGAGTCCGGCGGGCAGTTCCTGCCAGACCTTGCCGGCCGCTCCGGGCCGGCTGGCGAGCGCCATGAACAGCGCGTAATCGTCGAGCCAGCCGTTTTCTTCCGCGCAGAACGCCAGGAAATCGCGCCGGGCGTCCGCGCGCGCGTCGGCGAAAAAGCGTCCGGCGGCCAGACGCAGGCGCGACATGCGGAAGGGCTGGACGGCGCCGTAATCCACCCGCTCGTCGCGCAGGGACGCGGGGGGACGGATGTCCGCGTCGGCCAGCCAGCCGGCGTCGCGCAGCTGCGTGAGTTCGATCAGGAGTTCGTTGCCCGCGAAAGCCGAAGGGCTCATGTACGGGGAATTTCCCGGCCCGATTCCGCCGAGCGGCAGAATCTGCCAGAGCGTTTGCCCGCTGACCGCCAGCCAGTCCACGAAATGGCGGGCGGCGGGGCCGAGATCCCCCGAGCCATGCGGGCCGGGAAGCGACGTGGGGTGCAGCAGAATGCCGCTGCGGCGAAGAGGAGTCATGGTGTCGGGCTGGGTGGTTTTGTATGCGGGTTCGTGTTCGCGATGTCCGCAGTGGCGGCAATCGCGTTCTTCAAGGTTTCGGCAAGGGAGCCGATCTCGTGCCGGGTTGTGTTCGGCATGCCGTCGATACGCAAGTCTGTCGGGATTTCGGTCAATTTTTGGCGTATCGCGATGGGTTGTCCGCGCCGTCATTGTACACGCTGCACGACGTGGGTAGTCCATGCGGCGGTTTGGCTTTCCGGGAACGCCGGAACATTTCCACGACCGTCTGGATTGCCACGGGCCTTCGGCCCTCGCAATGACGAGGCTGGTGCCGTCATGGACTTGTGTTCGACAGTCCGTTGATACATCGGGGTTTTCATCCCATGCTCCGGTCCCGTTCCGAGCGGATCGCCTCGAAATCCGGGAGATCGTTTCGATCCTTCCATAAGCCCGCCGTGGCCTTCAACACGCTGTCGCGCCGCGCGGACAAGGATTGTTCAAACAAACGCCCGACGGCCACGCGGATGAGTTCGCTGATCTTGCCTCCCTTGTTTTTCGCAAGAAATTCCAGGCCCGCGCGTTCCTCGCTCGTCAAATAAACCTGCGCGCGCGCCATGATGCCTCCATCGATACGGCCACGAATATACGTCTCGTTGAGCATGCGGGCCACGAAAGAGCCAAGGAAACTTTCCGAGCCGTCAAGCGCAGCGGGCGCGGCGGAAACCGAATCCGGCCGGGCCTGCCATTGCCGGGTCTGTTTCCGCATTCTTGGTTTCAGGCGGCATCAACAAGGTCCACGCGGGCACTTCCAGCGCCGTGGCTAGGCGCTCGATGTTCGACAGCGACACGTTCCAGCGCGAACGCTCCACGGCGGAAACGTAGGTCCGGTCCAGATCGCATTCCATCGCCAGCCGTTCCTGCGACCAGCCCCGCTCGAAGCGCCGCAGGCGAATCCAGTAGGCCAGGACGTCGCGGAGATTGTCCGGATCGGGCAGAGCGGCAGGAGGAGAAGGCTTGGCGGACACCATGCCATCTTCCTCATATGATATATTTGCATCCACGGAGTTTGCTTCACTATTGCTTTTGACAAGCGCGAAGCGAAATTCGTTTTTTCCACGGGGACGCCGGAACAGGTTTTGCTGCCGAACGACAAAGGATGGCTCATGAGCGACTTTCTGATTGCCCGTGGCGGGCGGCAATACGGCCCTTATTCCGCAGCCAAAATCCAGGCGGGTTTTAACAGAAAGCAAATTCATCCGACCGATTTGTGCTGGACGGAAGGCATGACGGAATGGAAGCCGGTTTCC
>JAISNE010000096.1 GCA_031276375.1 Accumulibacter sp. | reverse complement strand
ATCGGGCAACGCCTGGTCGGCTGGTGGGAAAAGCTGCTGGCGCGCATTCCGGTGGTCAATTCCATCTACAACGGCGTCAAGCAGGTTTCCGACACGCTGCTCTCCCCGTCCGGAGTCGCGTTCCGGCAGCCGCTGCTGGTGCAATATCCTCATCCGGGTTCCTGGACGGTCGCCTTCCTGACCGGCGAGCCGGGAGTTGACGTCGCCAGGCATCTCGACGGACAGCACGTCAGCGTCTATGTCCCCACGACCCCGAACCCGACCTCGGGTTTTTTCCTGATGTTCAGGAAGGATCAGGTCATCGAGCTGGACATGGGCGTCGACGAGGCGCTCAAGTACATTATTTCGATGGGCGTCGTGACGCCGCCCAACCATTCCAGAAAGCCATCCTAGCTGCATTTTCCATTCATCGAAAACAAATTCCGGTTGGAAACCTCCCCTTTCAAGGGGATAATCTGGCATGGGAGAGACGTAACCTCTTCCATGCTGTTTCGCCCGATCACGGGCGTGGATTGAAACATCTTTTTCCTTTTCAGAAAAGCATGCGAACCCATTACTGCGGACAACTCGACTCACGGATCATCGGCCAGGAGGTCACCCTGTGCGGCTGGGCGCATCGCCGGCGCGACCACGGCGGCGTCATTTTCATCGACCTGCGCGACCGTGAAGGGCTGGCCCAGGTCGTCTGCGATCCGGATCGTCCGGAGATGTTCGCCATCGCCGAATCGGTGCGCAGCGAATTCTGTCTGAAGATCACCGGCAAGGTGCGCGCGCGCCCGGCCGGAACGGTCAATCCCGCCATGCCGAGCGGCGAAATCGAAGTTTTGTGCCATGCCATCGAAGTGCTCAATCCGTCGGTCACGCCGCCGTTCAGCCTGGACGACGAAAATCTCTCCGAGAACGTGCGCCTGACGCATCGCGTGCTCGACCTGCGCCGCCCGCGGATGCAGAAGAACATGCTGCTGCGCTACAAGACCGCGCGCGCCTTCCGCCGCTTCCTGGACGACGCCGGATTCATCGATATCGAGACGCCGATGCTGACCAAGAGCACGCCGGAAGGCGCCCGCGACTATCTGGTGCCGTCGCGCGTTCATGCCGGGCAGTTCTTCGCCCTGCCGCAGTCGCCGCAACTTTTCAAGCAGCTGCTGATGGTCGCCGGCTACGACCGCTATTACCAGCTCACCAAGTGTTTCCGCGACGAGGATCTGCGCGCCGACCGCCAGCCCGAATTCACCCAGGTCGACATCGAGACTTCCTTCCTGGACGAGACGGAAATCACCGGGATCATGGAATCGCTGATCCGCTACGTTTTCAGGGAAGCGATCGGCGCCGAACTGCCCGCGCCCTTCCCGCGCCTTTCCTGGGCCGAGGCCATGCACCGCTTCGGCTCCGACAAGCCGGACTTGCGCGTCACGCTCGAACTTACCGAAATCACCGATCTCGTCAAGGATGTCGCCTTCAAGGTCTTCGCCAACGCGGCCAACAGCGAAGGCGGGCGCGTCGCCGCCCTGCGCGTGCCGGGCGGCGCCAGCCTGACGCGCGGCGAAATCGACGGCTACGGGCAATTCGTCGGCATCTACGGCGCCAAGGGCCTGGCCTACATCAAGGTCAACGACGCCGCGCGGCCCAACGAAAGCGGCCTGCAATCGCCGATCGTCAAGAATCTCCACGAAAAGGCGCTCAAGGCCATCCTCGAACGCTGCGGCGCGCAAAGCGGCGATGTCATCTTCTTCGGCGCCGACAAGGAGAAGATCGTCAATGACGCGCTCGGCGCGCTGCGCCTGAAGGTCGGCCACGAAAAGGGCTTCCTCAACGGCCATGCCTGGGAACCGGTGTGGATCGTCGACTTCCCGATGTTCGAATACGACACGGAGGAGAAACGCTGGGTGGCCTGCCACCATCCCTTCACCAGTCCGAAGGACGAGCACATCCATTGGCTGGCGACCGATCCGGGCAAGTGCCTGGCCAAGGCCTACGATCTGGCGCTCAACGGATGGGAGCTTGGCGGCGGTTCGGTGCGCATCTCCCGCGCCGACATCCAGGAGCAGGTGTTCAAGGCGCTCGGCATCGGCGACGAGGAAGCGCGCCTCAAGTTCGGCTTCCTGCTCGACGCGCTCAAATACGGCGCGCCGCCCCACGGCGGCATCGCCTTCGGCCTCGACCGCATCGTCACCATGATGACCGGCGCCGAATCGATCCGCGACGTCATCGCCTTCCCCAAGACGCAACGCGCCCAATGCCTGCTGACCAACGCGCCAAGCCCGGTCGACGAGAAGCAACTGCGCGAACTGCATATCCGCCTGCGCCAGACCCAGCAAACCGGGGACTGATATTCAGAGGACAGAGGACCGAAGACAGAAGACAGTAAATAATGCGGCGCGAAGCGCCGGTAATTGACTGTCCTCTGTCCTCTGTCCTCTGCCCCCTGGATCGCCTTCGCAATGACGAAGCTTGGGCCGTCATGGCCGGGAGTCGATGGCAAGTTGCGCTCGACAGGCCGTTGATACTCAAGTCCGACGTGTCAGGATTTCGGCCATTTTTGGCGTGTCACGATGGTTTGACTGAAACTTGGCATGAGGATGCCCTTGGTTCGACGGCAAACCCGCCCAAGGGATACCGGGTGTTGCAGTTGTGGCTGACTTTGTCGTGGAGCCGTCGGAAGGCAGCGGGAGCACGACCGCCGAACAGCGCGGCCACGGTTCTCCGCGCGCGATGGTCAAGCCCGTATCGAGAAAATCAAAGCCTCGCTCTTTTCAGGATATCGGGCGCGGCGCCGCCGCTGGTCTTTCCGCCTCGGAAGAGCGGTTTTGACCAGGGTCTTCGGATTGCAACAATTTGCAATCGCGGAAAACATCGCGCGCGGCGCGGCCTCGCTGTTTCACTGAAAAATGGCTCCCCGGCGTCACCGCCGCCGGAGATACAATTTGCAACGAAGTCTTCCGGCAGCGAAATCCTTTGCAACGGGAGCGCGCCGAGAATGAGCGCGTCGGATACGGCGCTGTTCCGGCGCCGGTCGGCTGATTGCAACCTTAAAGGAGATCATCATGAAACGACTCGCTTCCCCGCGCGCGCTCGCCGCCGC
>JAISNE010000031.1 GCA_031276375.1 Accumulibacter sp. | reverse complement strand
ACAAAACGAAGGGGTTCCGATGGGGCAAGTTGAACTGAAGCATGTGAAAAAGGATTTCGGCAGCAACCGGGTCATCAAGGATCTTTCGCTCGTGGTTCCCGATGGCACCTTTCTGGTTATCGTCGGGCCGTCCGGGTGCGGCAAGTCAACCGTGCTGCGCATCATCGCTGGACTCGAACAGATGAGCGGTGGCGAAATCCACATCGGCGGCAAGAATGTCGCGGACCTGGAGCCGAAAGACCGCGATGTTGCGATGGTGTTCCAGAACTACGCGCTGTACCCGCACATGAACGTGCGTGAAAACATGTGTTACGGACTGAAAGTGCGCGGTGTCCCCAAGGAAGAGCAGGACGCGCGAGTGAACAAAGCGGCCGGGCTTCTCGGCCTGGCCGAGTATCTCACTCGCACGCCGCGCCAGCTTTCTGGCGGGCAGCGTCAACGCGTTGCCATGGGCCGGGCCATCGTGCGCGATCCGTCCGTTTTTCTTTTTGACGAACCGCTCTCGAATCTCGACGCGAGCCTGCGCAACCAGATGCGCGTGGAACTGCGCCGCCTGCACGAGCGGCTCGGCACCACGAGCATCTACGTTACGCATGACCAGGTGGAAGCCATGACCCTGGCCCAGCGTATCCTCGTCATGAACAAAGGCGAAATGGAGCAGTATGGTTCGCCGGACGATCTTTACTTGCGCCCGGCTTCGGTTTTCGTGGCGCGCTTCATCGGTTCCCCGAACATGAACATGCTCAATTGCCGCATCAATGACGGCGTCGTGGTTCTGCCGGACGGCAAACGCCTTCCCGGTGCTCCCGCGGGTGATATCGACGCGGCGCGGGCCAATGGTTCTCCGGCTTTGTTGGGAATCCGCCCGGAGGATTTGCGCCTTGCGGACGAGAACGATCCCAACGCCCTGTGCTGTGTGGTTGAACTGACGGAAGCGCTTGGTGCGGATACGCTCGTTCACTGCGCCCCGCGGCACGGGGAAAACGCCCTGGCGCCAGACTATGGAGGGCATTTCATTGCGCGACTCGAGGGCTCCGTCCGCCCACAACCCGGTGAAACGCTGTTTCTCGCAGCCATGCTCGGCAGAGCGCATCTTTTTGATGCGGCAAGCCATAAGCGCCTGATCGGCAAGGCCGGATAATCCTGAAAACCGCGCTTGGACGCAGGAAAATCCCGAGCAACCCGCTGGGTGATACCCGATATCTTCCGCGTCCCCGCGATCTTTGTGTTGAACATGTTTCCAACCGGGTTTTAGACAATGCATGCACATCCCCTCAACATCGCGCACCGCGGCGCGCGCGCCCATGCGCCCGAAAACACCTTGGCCGCCGCGCGCCTCGCTCACGCGTGCAAGGCGGATATGTGGGAACTGGATACCTGTCTTACAAAAGACGGCCATCTGGTGGTCATCCACGACGATACCCTGGAACGAACCACGGACGTGGCGAAACGGAGTGAATTCGCGGATCGCGCTCCCTGGCCCGTGGACGCCTTCACGTTAGAAGAAATCCGTTCCCTGGACGCTGGTTCCTGGTTCGGCGAAAAAGACCCTTTCGGCACGGTCGCATCCGGCGAGGTCGCGGCGGCGGATATCGCGTCGTTCAAAGGCGAAAAAATCCCCACTTTGGAAGAAGCACTGCGGCTGACGAAATATCTGGCCTGGCGCGTAAACGTGGAGATCAAGAGTCACTCCGGATTGGCCGGGCACGCGACCGTGACCCGCGAGGTCGTCGCGTCGATCAAGAAGATGGAGATGGAAGATTCGGTTCTGGTTTCATCCTTCCAGCACGTTTACTTGCGGGAGGCCGCCGCGCTGCTCCCCGCCGCTCCACGCGCCGCGCTGGTGGAAAAACCCGCTCCGGGCGTTGCTTCTCCCAGCGGACGCAATGCGGGAACGGCGGTAGTCGTTTCCCTGACGGCGGAAGAAGCCGCCGCCATGTGCGCAACGGCCAAATCCGCCTTTTTGCATCCGGATAAATCCTTTCTCGATGCCGCTTTTGTCGCCGCCTTGCGTGATAAAGGCCACGCCATCAACGTCTGGACCGTAAACACGCCGGAAGACTTGCGGCGCATGGTGGAATACGGTGTGCATGGCATCATCACCGATTTCCCCGCGCGGCTCCACGCCATGCTGTAAGTACGTGGAAACACCGGCGCGCGACAAGAGTCCCTTGGCGTTGCCGATCTATCGCAAAGCGCTATTTTTCCTGTTCGATAAGCCCTTTGATGAACAGTTGCTGCATGCACAGCACCACGAGCAACGGCGGCAGCAGCGCGAGAAGCGCCGTCATCATCACGAGGTTCCATTCCACGGGCGCATCCGGCACGTTGACCATGCGCTGAATTGCCATGACCACTGTGTACATGCTTTCCTGGTTGGTCACAAGGAGCGGCCAGAGGTACTGGTTCCAGCCGTAAATGAAAGTGACCACAAAAAGGGCGGCGGTGTTGGTACGGGAGAGCGGCAACGCGATATCCTTGAAAAAACGCCAAGGGCTTGCGCCATCAATGCGGGCGGCCTCAAGGAGCTCTTCGGGGATGGTAAGGAAAAACTGCCGGTAAAGGAAGGTGGCCGTGGCCGAGGCGATGAGTGGCAGAATCAGGCCGACGTAACTGTCGATGAGGTGAAGGTTGGAGGCAACTTCAAAGGTGGGCACGATGCGCACTTCCACGGGCAGCATCAAGGTCACGAAAATGAGGAAGAAGCACAAACCCCGGCCGGGAAATTTGAAATACACGATGGCAAAGGCCGCCGTGAGGGAAATGGCGATTTTTCCCCCGGCAATGCCGAGGGCCATGAACAGGCTGTTGAGCAACATTCGCCATACAGGAGCGCCGCCTGCCGCTTGCAAGCCGTGACCAAGCACCGAAGAGAGGTTTTCCAGAAGCCTGCCGCCGAACCAGAGGGGCGTGTCTCCCGTGAGGGCGGCCGCCTCATGACTCGCCGCCACCAGCGCGATGTAAATCGGTAGAAGAACCAACGCACAGCCGAGAATCAGAATGAGATGACTGACGATTCTGTGCATGCCTTTGCGTTCAACCATGACGGTCAATACTCCACTTTTTTCTCGATGAACCTGAATTGCAGGAAAGTGAGCGCGACGACCATGAGCATCAGGATGACGGACTGGGCGGAGGAGCCTCCGAAATCAAGACCGATGAAGCCATCGCTGTACACCTTGTAGATCAGCGTTTCCGTTGCCTTTGCCGGGCCGCCGCTAGTCACCGCGTGTACGATGCCGAATGTCTCGAAAAGGCTGTAGATGGTGTTGACCACGAGCAGGAAAAACGTCGTGGGCGAAAGAAGCGGAAAAACGATGGTGGCGAATCGCCGCCAGAAACCCGCGCCGTCGATGGCGGCCGCCTCCACCAGGGATTTGGGGATGGCCTGTAGCCCGGCAAGGAAAAAGAGAAAGTTGTAGGAAATCTGCTTCCACGAAGCGGCAATGATGACGAGCAGCAGGGCTTGGTCGCCGTCGAGCCGGTAGTTCCAGGTGATTCCGAAGCTTGCCATGAGCTGGGTCATGGCCCCGCCGGAGGGGTTGAAGAGAAACAGCCATAACACGCCCGCGAGAGGCGGCGCGACGGCATAGGGGATGACCGCAATACTTTTGTAAACCCTGGCGCCAGATAACGCCTGGTCCGCGACGATGGCCATGAGCAGTGCGAAGCCCATGGAGACAAGCACCACCGCCACGCTGAAAACTCCCGTCACCTTGAGGGTATGCAAATAATCCCCGCTGGTGAACAGCGTTTCATAATTGCTCAACCCTACAAACATCCTGGAGGTCCCGAAAGCGTCCTCCATGAAAAAAGAACCGAGGATGGCCTGGCCGGCCGGATAAAAGAAAAAGATGGCGGTGACCAGGAGTTGCGGCAGCACAAAGGCGACCGCCAGCCAGAACGTCCTGGGTTTGACGAAGACGACGCGTTTTTCCTGCATGGCTATTTGAAGAAAAGGCCATGCCGGGAATTTCCCGGCATGGCGCCTTGCATGAGGTTACTGGTTGATGGTTTTTTCGAAACGGCGAAGAATTTCGTTGCCACGCTTCACGAAATCGTCAAGAGCGGTCTGGGCGTTTTTCTTGCCGGACCACACGGCTTCGAGCTCTTCATCCGCAACGTCGCGGAGTTGGCCCATGTTGCCGAGGCGCAGGCCGCGGGAATTGGGCGTGGGGGCTTTCTGGGTGAGCGAAAGGATACCGATGTCCGTACCGGGGTTCTTTTCGTAGAAACCTTCTTTCTTGGTCAGCTCATAGCCTTCCATGGTGAGCGGCAGGTAACCGGTCCGTTTGTGGAAGTCAACCTGGTTCTTGGGCTCCAGCAGGAAGTTGAAGAACGCGGCGATACCGGCGTCTTCCTCCTTGGGATGGCCGGACAAGGCCCAGATGGTGCCGCCGCCGATGAGGGTATTCTGCGGCGCGCCCTTCTCGTCGGGCCAGTAGGGAAGCATCGCCACACCCCATTCAAAACCGTTTTTTTCCGCCCCGATGGTGACCGCGGCATAGGAACCGGAAGAATTCATCAGGATGCCCGCTTCCAGGTTGGTGAAGGTGTTGATCGGCTCGGACTTTCTGCCCGAATAGGTCATGTTGCCTTCCTTCATCTGTTGGTAAAGGAAGTTGATGTGTTTCACATGCAGCGGGCTGTTGGCCAGCAGCTTCGTGCCGAAACCGGCCATGCCGTTTTCTTCGCTGGCGAAGGGAACGTTGTGCCAGGTGGAGAAGCTTTCAAGCTGCACCCAGCTCTGCCATCCGGAAACCAAACCGAACTTCACCGCGCCGGATTCCTTCATCTTCTTGCCGACTTCGGCGACCTCGGTCCAGGTCGCGGGGAATTTTTCGGGATCGAGCCCCGCTTTTTTCATCGCGGATTTGTTGTAGTAAAGAACCGTGGTGGAACAGTTGAAAGGCATGGAAAGAAGTTTTCCATCGGGCGTGCTGTAGTAGGCCGCTATCGGCGCGAGAAAGGTCTTCGGGTCGATGGGAGTGCCGGAGGCGGCCATGATTTCGTGCACGGGCTTGATAACGCCCTTGGCCGCCATCATGCTGGCGGTGCCCACTTCGTAGATCTGCACGAGGTGCGGCGCTTTTTTCGCGCGGTAGGCAGCGATGGCTGCCGTCATCACCTGATCGTAGGTGCCTTTATATACCGGCACGATTTCGTATTTGTCCTGGGAAGTGTTGAATTTTTTGACGAGTTCGTTGGTGATGTCGTTCAACTCGCCGCCCATGCCATGCCAGAACTGAATCTGGATGGGCGCGGCCAGCGCGGCGGACGACAGGC
>JAISNE010000021.1 GCA_031276375.1 Accumulibacter sp. | reverse complement strand
CCCGTCATTCCCGCGCAGGCGGGAATCCAGAAAAGGCGGCGGAATGCTGGATTCCCGCCTGCGCGGGAATGACGGGCACGGGAGCAGCTCGCACAGGTTGCATTGGTTTTCCCTTTCCTCTCTCGGAAATGCTCTCCTCTGTTTGCAATGGCGGACTCTCAAGCCTTTCCTCTTTTCATGAATTCTTCATGAATTTGAGGGGAAACTTCAGGGACAGAGGACAGTCGGTTACCGGCGCTACGCGCCGCAAATAGGACTGTCTTCGGTCCTCTGTCATCTGTCCTCTGGACCCCGCCTTGCCGTGGCGAATACCTTTGTTGTCGAACGGCCGCGGCAATGAACCAAACGCCCGCAACAACGCGCCCAACCCCCAAACCTCCGTCATTGCGAGGGCCGAAGGCCCGTGGCAATCCAGCGGCTTTCATCCGCGCGATGACGTCAGCCTTCCGTTCCTGCCTGAACGCCGAATGGCTATCCCGGACTATCGCGTTTCCCCGCTCGGACTCGTCAAAAAAGCTAAATGCGATAGCCCTGCTAGGTTCAAAGCGTTAGCCGCGGCAAACGCAACGAAAGACAGGCATCGGTTCACCGAGGTTTCGGCATATATCGAACTAAGAACTAAATCGTTCATTACCCCGCGACGGCTTGATAAATTGAAACGTCGTGTTGCGGCCGGCCGTTGAATTCCTGCCGTTGAACTCCTGTTTCAATTGTTTCCCTCGATGTTTCAAGGCGGACCGGATCGAGGTCCGCGCCTTTTTGAAAAGATCATTTGCCCTGGAGAAATTCATGAATATCGCTACCGGACTGGTTTCCATCGCTTTGTCGCTCCTCGTGGCCGCGCCGGGCGCCCATGCCGCCGAACAGACGAAACTGCGCATCAGCAAGCAGTACGGCCTGGGTTACTTGCCGCTGGTGGTGCTGGAAGGACGCCATCTGCTGGAGAAGAACGCCAAGGAAGCGGGGCTTGGCGATCTGACGGTCGAATGGATCACTTTCGCCGGGGGAGCGCCGGCGAACGACGCGCTTCTCTCGGGGAGCGTCGATCTCATTTCCGGCGGCGTCACGCCGGCGGTCATCCTGTGGGACAAGACCAAGGGCGCGGCCAGGATTCTGGCCAGCCTGAACCAGTCGCCCATCGTGCTCAACACCTCGAATCCCAAGGTCAAAACCATCAAGGATCTGACGGCCAAGGACAAGATCGCGCTGCCGTCGGTGAAGGTTTCCATTCAGGCGATCACCCTGCAAATCGCGGCGGCCAGGGAATTCGGCCAGAAGGAATTCGCCCGGCTCGATCCGCTGACCGTGGCGCTGCCGCATCCGGATGCGCTGATCGCCCTCACTTCGGGCAAGTCGGAAATTACCGGACATCTCACTTTCGAGCCGTACATCACCCTGGAACAGCAGAATCCGAATATTCACCAAGTGTTGAGTTCCTACGATCTTTTCGGCAAGCATACGGCAAATCTCGTGACCACTTCGGAGAAATTCTATAACGCCAACCCGAAACTCGTTGCGCTGATCATCCAGTCGCTGAAAGAAGCGAACGAATGGATCGCGGCGAACAAAAAGGAAGCGGCGCGGCTGTATCTGGAAGTATCGAAGTCAAAGGAACCGGTCGAACTGATCGAGACGATCATCGGCAAACCCGACAGCGTGTATTCGACGAAGCCGCTGAACGTGACGGCCTACAGCGACTTTCTCTACGAGATCGGCACCATCAAAAGCAAACCGACCGAAAGGGATCTGTTTTTCCCCAAGGTCTTTGAATAGAAGCATGGCGAGAGGCCATTCCGGAAACCGTCCTTCGCTGCGTTCGCGCGGCGGTTCCACCCAATCGCGCAGCGATCCCACTCGATTGCGTAGCGATCCCACCCGACGGGCGAGTGGATGAAAAAGAGGAAATCCCCGGCATCGGGCGGCTTCAATCGAAAAAGCGGGCGAGCGGCGGCGGACTCCGGGATCGCGCTGGCCGAAGGCGAGCCTTTTCTCGAGGTAAGGCAGCTTACCCTGCAATACAAGACGGCCCGTTATCTCATCACCGCCACGCGGGACGTCTCTTTCGACGTCAGGGAATCGGACCGGCTCATTTTGCTGGGGCCGTCGGGCTGCGGCAAATCGACCATCCTGAAAGCGATCGGCGGTTTCCTGAAGCCGGCCGGCGGTTCCATCACGCTCAACGGCAGTCGCATCGAAAAGCCGGGCGCGGACAGGGCCATCGTCTTTCAGGAATTCGATCAGCTCTTGCCCTGGAAGAGCGCGCTGGAAAACATCGTTTTCGCCATCAGGCAAACGCGCAAGCTCGACCGCGCGGAGGCGGTGGAAGAAGCCAGGGGCCTTTTGCAAAAAGTGAACCTGGGCAAATTCGGGGATACTTATCCGCACGCCCTGTCGGGCGGCATGAAACAGCGGGTGGCGATTGCCCGCTGTCTGGCGCTCAAATCGAAAATCATTCTGATGGACGAGCCTTTCGCGTCGCTCGACGCGCTGACGCGGCAGAAAATGCAGGAAGAGCTTCTGGAACTGTGGAGCGAAACAAAATTCACCCTGGTTTTCGTGACGCACTCCATCGACGAAGCGATCACGCTTGGCTCGCGCATCATCGTGCTTTCGCCGCATCCGGGGCGGGTCGTCGACGAATTCAGTGTCGACTGGACGCGGACCGGCACAAGGCATCGTCTCCAGTCCGCCGACCTGAAAGAGCGGATTACGCGAATTCTTTTCAAGGACATGGATTATGTCATATAGGACGGGAACGGATATTCCCGAGGACATGAGACGGAAACTTTCTCTGAGCGAGAAACTGTACAATATTTCCGCGGTGCGGAAAATCTTTCTATTGATCTTTCTCGCCCTGGGCTGGCAGTTCTATTCGGCCAGTCTCGACAACCCGCTGATGTTCCCGTCCCTGACGGATACGCTGGACGGGCTTGTGGAAGTCGTGCGAAACGGAGAACTGCCGCAGCGCACGATGACTTCGCTGCGCATCATCGTCATCGCCTATGCCGGCGGCGTGATCCTGGCCGGACTGCTCACCGTTTTCGCCATCACCACGCGCCCCGGAACCGACCTTCTGGAAATCCTGACCTCGATGTTCAATCCGCTGCCGGCAATCGCGCTGCTGCCGCTGGCGCTGCTGTGGTTCGGCCTGGGTTATCCGAGCATCATCTTCGTGATCGTCCACGCGGTAAGCTGGCCCGTGGCGCTGAACATCCATGCCGGTTTCATGGGGGTGAGCAACACCCTGCGCATGGTGGGGCGAAATTACGAGCTGACGGGCCTTGCCTTCGTCTTCAGGATTCTCGTTCCCGCGGCGTTTCCCCATGTTCTGACCGGCCTGAAAGTCGGCTGGGCCTTTGCCTGGCGCACGCTCATCGCGGCGGAACTGGTCTTCGGAGTCAGTTCCGGCAGCGGCGGACTCGGCTGGTTCATCTACGAAAAGAAAAACCAGCTCGACATCAACCTCGTATTCGCCGGGCTGTTGACGGTCATTGTCATCGGCATTCTGGTGGAAGGCGTCGTTTTCAAATTCATCGAAGAGAGGACGGTCGTGAGATGGGGAATGAAATTCTAGAACTCCTGAACGACGAAGCCAGCGTGAAGATTCTCGTCACCGTCGACGAACACGGCCTTCCGCACCCCGCGGTGAAAAGCTCGCTGCGTTATTGCGGCGGCGAAGTCATTTACCTGGAATATCTCGAATCCTCGCGCACGAACCGCGGCATGACCAGAAGCCTGTGGTACGAAAAGGATGTCGTCATTCTGCTGGCCAGGCCCGGAGAAAAGAGCTTTGTCATTGTCGCCCATCCCGTGCGCGCGCTGGTGTGCGGAAAGGAGTTCCAGCGTTACTACGAGGAAGTGCAAAGGGAAAGAGGAGACTTCGACCTCGCCGCCGTGTGGATCATGAAGCCTCTCGCCGTGACCGACCAGAGCCTGGACGTCAGGGTCGCGGAAGAGACGGCGCGGCATCCGCATTTCATGCACCTGGACAGACTGGCGAAATACAAGGAGACGCCATGACGGCGGCAGTACGGCGAAGCACCTTGAGTTTTGGCGAAGTGGCGGCGAAATATCCCGAGTTTCCGCGCTTCGTCATGCTGAAGATCGACCTTCACCGGCGCGGCGTGTATTACACGGAAAGAGCGCTGGCCGCCGTCGACCCGGCGCGGCACCAGACTGGCGGCACGCACATCTTCGGAACCCGCGACGGCCAACTGACCTACCGTCCCGAAGCGTTCATCCTGCGCGACGGAACCCTGGTTCTGACCACGCCCACGCCCCTGGAAAACAACGATCCCTATATCGTCGACCAGATCGGCGGAAAGCTCATCCTGCTGGACAAGGGGCAAGAACTCGACGAAATCTTTTACTGGGACAAACCCGATTATTACGATAAAAAGACGTCCCGCGGCGTGCTCATGCAAAACGTCGCGGGCTGCCGTCCGCAAAGGCTCTACATCACGCCGAACCGCTTCTGCCATTTCTGGAGCGAGAAAGGAGGCGGGGGCTGCGGTTTCTGCGACATCGTCAACAACCTCAAGCAGCAGCGCGCCGAAATCAGGATGCCGACGCGGCTCGATCCCCGCGACGTGTCCGAGACCGTCCGCGAAGCCTTGAAGGAAAAAGGAAGATTCACCGCCGTTTTCCTCACCTCCGGCTCCGACTTTCGCGGCAAAAAACCCTTTGACCGGGAAGTGGATTACTACATCGAAATACTCAAGGCCATCGGCGAAAACTTCGCCACCGAAAAATTCCCGTCGCAGCTTCTATGCACCGCCCTGAGCAAGGACCAGATACGGCGCCTCCATGACGAAACCGGCCTGACCAGCATCACCATGGACATCGAGGTCCTGAACGAAAGGCTCTTCGACATCGTCTGCCCCGGCAAGGCGAAATGGATAGGCTACCAGGAATGGAAACGGCGCATGATCGACGCGGTGGACATCTTCGGCCCGAACCGGGTCGGCACCGGCATCGTTTCCGGCGTGGAGCTGGTCCCGCCTTTCGGTTTCCCCTCGGAGGACGAAGCCCTGACAGCCGTTCTGGGCGAAGCCGACGAACTGGCCGCGCAGGGCGTCGGCACGGTCAACATGATCTGGGTGCCGCGCTCCGGTTCTCCCCTGGGCCGGCACAAAAACGCCTCGCTGGAATATTATGTGCGGCTCGCGCAAGGTCTTCAGGCGATACGGCGCAAGCATGGACTCGAAATCGATTTCGACGATTACCGGCGCTGCGGCAATCATCCCGATTCGGATCTGGCGCGGGGATTGTAGGGAAGAATGCCGGCAAGAAAGCCCTCGCCGGGCGCCGGCGATCTTCAGACAAACCGCGCCAGCAGCGCCCCCGGCAATTCTCCGGGCAGATCGATCCACACCCGATGGCCGTTGCCCGGCGCGACGGCGATCGTTTCGCCGTCGGTGTTTTCCATGCGCCCGACGCGCACTTCCAGATTCCCGGCCGGGTGGATGACCTCGATGCGGTCGCCGGCGGAAAAACGGTTCTTGACCTCGACTTCGGCCAGGCCGCGCGCCGCGTCCCAGCCGATCACGTCGCCGACGTAGAGGCTGCGTCCGGAGGCGGAATGGCCGCGCAGGTAGTTCTGCGTTTCGGCCGCGTGATGGCGCTGGTAGAAGCCGTCGGTATAACCCCGGTTGGCCAGTCCTTCGAGCTGGCCGAGCAGGCGCGGATCGAAGGGACGTCCGGCGGCCGCGTCGTCGATGGCGCGGCGATAGACCTGCGCGGTGCGCGCCGCGTAGTACGGCGATTTGGTGCGCCCCTCGATCTTCAGCGCATCGACGCCGATGTCGACCAGACGCTGGACGTGTTCCAGGGCGCGCAAATCCTTCGAATTCATGAGGTAGGTGCCATGCTCGTCTTCCTCGGCCGGCATCGGTTCGCCGGCTCGTTCGCCTTCCTCGATCAGCCAGACGTCGCCCGCGCCGTCCTGCGCCGCCGGCCTGACCCGGTAGTTCCAGCGGCAGGCGTTAGTGCAGCTTCCCTGGTTCGCGTCGCGGTGGTTGAAGTAGCCGGACAGCAGGCAGCGGCCCGAATAGGCCACGCAAAGCGCGCCATGCACGAAGACTTCGAGCTCGACGTCGGGACACTCCTGGCGGATTTCGGCGATTTCGTCGAGCGACAGTTCGCGCGACAGGATGACGCGCGCGATGCCGAGCCGCCGCCAGAAACGCACCGCGGCGAAGTTGACGGTGTTGGCCTGCACGGAAAGATGCACCGGCAGTTCCGGCCAGCGTTCGCGCGCCAGATCGATCAGGCCCGGATCGGCCATGATCAGCGCGTCGGGGGCGAGCGCGACGACCGGCGCCATGTCGGCGAGGTAGCTGCGTACCTTGACGTTGTGCGGCACGGCGTTGCTCACCAGATAGAACTTCCGGCGCCGTCCGCGCGCCTCGGCAATGGCCTGGCCCAGCCGTTCCAGGCGGCCGAATTCGTTGTTGCGCACCCGCAGGCTGTAGCGCGGCTGGCCCGCATAGACCGCGTCGGCGCCGAAGGCGAGCGCGGCGCGCAGCATCGCCAGCGAACCGGCGGGAGCCAGCAGTTCGGGAACGCGGCGGACGGCGGCGGGCAACATCGGGCTTTCCGGGTAAAATGCGGCAAGCCCTGGATTCTAACCGCTTTCGTTCAGCCCCGTTCATGCCAGATACTTTCCCCGAAGACATACTGATCAACTTCACCCCGCAGGAAACCCGCGTCGCCGTCATGTATCAGGGCGTGGTGCAGGAATTGCACATCGAACGCACCGCCAGCCACGGACTGGTCGGCAACATCTACATCGGGCGCATCGCGCGCATCCTGCCCGGAATGCAATCGGCATTCATCGACGTCGGCTTGCAGCGCACCGCCTTCCTGCATGCCGCCGACATCTGGCAGCCGCGCGGCGCCGGCGAACCCGCGCGCCCGATCGAGCATCTTCTGCACGAAGGCCAGAGCATCGTCGCGCAGGTCATCAAGGATCCCATCGGCAGCAAGGGAGCGCGGCTGTCGACGCAGATTTCGGTGGCCGGGCGCCTGCTCGTCCATCTGCCCCAGGAAAAGCACATCGGCATCTCCCAGCGCATCGAAAACGAGAGCGAGCGCGAAGCGCTGCGCGAACGGATCGCCCGGCTCGTGCCCGGCGGCGAACCGGGCGGCTACATCGTGCGCACGATGGCCGAAGGCTCCACCGACGAGGAACTGTCCAACGATATCGAATACCTGCGCCGGCTGTGGTACGACATCCAGATCGAGGCCAAGAAGCTTGCTCCGCCCGCCCTGCTGTATCAGGAACTGCCGCTCGGCCTGCGCGTGCTGCGCGATTTCGTCAATGCCAACACCATGCGCATCGTCATCGACTCGCGCGAGAATTTCCAGAAATTGTCGTCGTTCGCCAAGGAGTACACGCCCGCGGTACAACCGCTGCTCAACCATTACATCGGCGAGCGCCCGCTGTTCGATCTGTATGGCATCGAACATGAAATCGAAAGGGCGCTGGCCCGGCGCGTCGACCTGAAATCCGGCGGCTACGTGATCTTCGACCAGACCGAGGCGATGACCACCATCGACGTCAATACCGGCGGTTTCGTCGGCGTGCGCAATTTCGACGAAACGGTGTTCAAGACCAACCTCGAAGCGGCGCACACCATCGCCCGGCAACTGCGTCTGCGCAACCTCGGCGGGATCATCATCATCGACTTCATCGACATGGACGGCGAGGAGCACAAGGCGGCGGTGCTCGAAGAATTCGACAAGGCGCTCTCCAGCGACCGCACGCGCCTGACGGTCAACGGCTTCACGGCGCTCGGCCTCGTCGAAATGACGCGCAAACGCACGCGCGAATCGCTGGCGCACATCCTGTGCGAGGAGTGTCCCACCTGCAACGGCCGGGGCGAGGTCAAGACCGCGCGCACCGTGTGCTACGAAATCCTCCGCGAACTGCTGCGCGAAGCCCGGCAGTTCAATGCCCGCGAATTCCGCATCCTGGCCAGCGTGGCCGTGACGGACATCTTCCTCGACGAGGAATCGCAAGGACTGGCCATGCTCTCCGACTTCATCGGAAAACCGATATCGCTCAAGGCCGAACCCAGCTACACGCAGGAGCAGTATGACATCGTTTTGCTGTGAATCATTCTCCGCCCTTCGGGCACTCTCTCCCACGAGCGGACGAGGCGAACGACACCCCTTCCGGCTTTCATTTTCGCCACGTCGCTTCGCGTCAGTCAAAGGCGGGGATTGCCCCTGGAGTGGCCGCCGATGTCATGACGGGCGAGCGGGTTCATGGATGGGCGGGACAGGACATTCCCCGCGCCGGTCGGGATTATTGCTTGTTTTTCGACCCACCCGGAGAGCAATAAGCGATAATGCCGGATTCGCCAAGTTCATCCGGTCTTGAGTCGGGGCCGGATCAATGGAAGGGTGTCGATGAAGCGTGTTGATGATTTCCGTTTGCGTTTGGGCGGCAAGGAACTGGTGCCCCTGGTCATCGGTGGCATGGGGGTCGATATCTCGACGGCCGACCTGGCGCTGGAAGCCGCCCGCCTGGGGGGGGTCGGCCACATCTCCGACGCCATGATAAATACCGTGACCGATCGCCGTTTCGATACGAAGTTCGTCAAGGACAAGCTCAAGCAATACAAGTTCAACGTCGCCAACTCCAACAAGTCGGTCGTCCGCTTCGATCTCGGGCAGCTCGCCGAGGCGACCCAACTGCATGTCGGAAGCGCCATGGAAAGGAAGCGGGGCGATGGACTGATTCTGGTCAACTGCATGGAAAAGCTGACCATGAACGCGCCGCGCGAAACCTTGCGCGTGCGCCTGGAGGCGGCGCTCGACGCGGGCATCGACGGCATCACCCTGGCCGCCGGCCTGCATCTGGGATCGTTCGCGCTGATCGAGAACCATCCGCGCTTCCGCGACGCCCAGCTCGGCATCATCGTCTCGTCGCTGCGCGCGCTGCAACTCTTCCTGAAAAAATCGTTCCGCACCGGGCGTTTGCCTGATTACATCGTCATCGAGGGGCCGCTGGCCGGCGGACATCTCGGCTTCGGCCTGGATTGGGCCAAGTATGACCTGGCGACGATCGTCGCGGAGATTCGCCAATATCTGCTCACGGAAAAACTCGACATTCCGCTGATTCCGGCGGGCGGCATTTTCACCGGCAGCGACGCCGCCGGATTCCTCGAAAACGGCGCGGCCGCCGTGCAGGTCGCCACGCGCTTCACGGTCACCGGCGAATGCGGCTTGCCCGATCCGGTCAAGCAAAAGTATTTCCAGGCGGACGAGGATGGCATCGAGGTCAACATGATCTCGCCGACCGGGTATCCGATGCGCATGCTGTCCAACAGTCCGGCCATCGGCGCCGGCATCCGTCCCAACTGCGAGGCCTACGGCTATCTGCTCGACGCCAACGGCAACTGTTCGTACATCACTTCGTACAATCGCCAGGTCGAGGCGCATCCGGACGCCAGGCGCGTTTCGGTGATGGGCAAGACTTGCCTGTGTACGCAGATGCGCAACTTCGACGTATGGACCTGCGGGCACTATGCCTACCGTCTCAAGGACACCAGCCGCAAACTGGAGGACGGTACTTACCGCTTGCTCACCGCCGAGCACGTTTTCAAGGACTACCAGTTCAGCACCGACGGCAAGATCGTGCTGCCCGAATAACATCCGTCATGCTCAGTTACCGTCACGCGTTCCATGCCGGCAATCACGCCGACGTGCTCAAGCACCTGGTTCTGGTGCAAATCCTCCGCCACCTTGGACAGAAGGAAAAGCCGTTCTGGGTCATCGACACCCATGCCGGCGCCGGCGCCTACGATCTCAATACCGCGTTTGCCAGGAAGCTGGCCGAGCATGAAGGCGGTATCGGGCGCTTGTGGGCACAACGGGATTTGCCCGCGCCGGTGGCCGATTACGTCGATCTGGTGCGCCGTTTCAACTGCCGCGGACTGCTGCGGAAATATCCCGGATCGCCGTTTTTTGCCTGGTGGTCGATGCGCGAGCAGGACCGTCTGCGCCTCTTCGAGATGCACGGCAGCGACGCGCGTTTGCTGCGAGCGAATTTCCGGGACGCCGGCAAGCAAGTGATCGTCGAGGACACGGACGGCTTTGCCGGGCTTCGGGCGCTGCTTCCGCCGCCGCCGCGCCGCGCCGTGGCGTTGATCGATCCTTCCTATGAAGAGAAGCAGGATTACGAGCGGGTGATCCAGGCGCTCAAGGAGGCGTTGGAGCGCTTCCCGGGGGGAATCTACGCCGTGTGGTATCCGCAGTTGACGCGCCTGGAAGCGCGCGAGCTGCCGCGCCGCCTGACGCGGCTGCCGGCCAGGGGATGGCTGCACGCCGCCTTGCGCGTGCGCGAGCCGGCCAGCGACGGTTTCGGCATGCACGGCAGCGGCCTTGTCGTGTTCAACCCGCCGTGGACGCTGCGCGATACGCTGGCCGGCGTGCTGCCCTTCCTGGCGGAAACGTTGCGCGAGGATGCCGGCGCCGGTTTTACGCTGGAACAGCAGGCGGCGTGACACCGGGCCGTCGCCGCAGCCGCCTCGCGGCGGCAGGCCCGTTCGGGGTTCATGTTCCTGCCCGGCCGGCCAGGGCAATCGCATAAGCGGATGTCGTAATGGAGCGTTTGGGAACGGGCGTTTCGTTGCGGGCGCGGGCAGGCGCGGGGGCCTGCCCCCACGCGGTCTTTCGCGGGAGCGGCCCCCGTGTGCCCCCAGCGTCCCTATCCCGTCCCTGTCGCGTTTCCCTTCGGAGTCGTCAAAAAAGCCAAGAAAAACAGGCGGCGCTTCGCGCCGGAGGGGGTACGCCCTCTCTCGCCCCTGCCGGGGCACTCTCCCCCGCCGGGCGGGGGAGAGCAGGCAAGCGCCGAGGCTCGTTTTGGGCGGCGGCGCGTTCGTTACCCTCGTCCCATCGGAGCGCGGCGGTTCCGTTACTTTTTTACCCTCGCCCC
>JAISNE010000420.1 GCA_031276375.1 Accumulibacter sp. | reverse complement strand
TGGCCCGCTCGGCGATCTTGACGCCGACGCGCCGGGCGATCGTCCGGTAGATGTCGGCCGCGCGCGAGAAGGGCGCGCCGACGACGGTGGGCTTGCCGGTGTCGGTCAGTTCGCGGATTTCCAGTTCCAGCGGCAGCGCGCCGAGCAGTTCGGCGTCGTAGTCGCTGGCCATGCGCTGCGCGCCGCCGGCGCCGAAAATGTGCTCTTCGTGACCGCATCTGGAGCAGATATGAATGCTCATGTTCTCGATCAGGCCGAGGATGGGAATGCCGACCTTTTCGAACATCCGGAAGGCCTTGCGCGCGTCGATCAGCGCGAGGTCCTGCGGCGTGGTGACGATCAGCGCGCCGGTCACCGGCACCTTCTGCGCCAGCGTGAGCTGCGTGTCGCCGGTTCCCGGCGGCATGTCGACGATGAGGTAGTCGATATCCCGCCAGCGCGTCTGGCCGAGCAGTTGCTCCAGCGCCTGCGTGACCATCGGGCCGCGCCAGACCATCGGTGAATCGATGTCGACCATGAAGCCGATCGACATGGTTTGCAGACCGAAGGCGCGCAGGGGTTCGAGCGTCTTGCCGTCTTCCGATTCCGGCCGCCGGCCGGTCAGGCCGAGCATCTGCGGCACCGACGGGCCGTAGATGTCGGCGTCGAGCAGGCCGACGCCGGCGCCCTCGGCGGCCAGCGCCAGCGCCAGATTGACCGCCGTCGTGCTTTTGCCGACGCCGCCCTTGCCGGAGGCCACGGCGATGATGTTGCGCACGCCCGGCAGCGGTTTCAGGTTGCGCTGCACGGCGTGCGCGACGATGTTCACGGCGACGTTGGCGCTGACGCCGGTCACGCCCGGCACGGCGCGCACGGCGTCGGCCAGCGCCGCGCGGAGCGTTTCCAGTTGCGTTTTGGCGGGATAGCCAAGTTCGATGTCGAAGGACACTTGCCCGCCTTCGATCTTCAGGTTCTTGAGCGCGCGGGTCGAAACGTAGTCTTTCCGCGTGTTCGGATCGTTGAAATTACTGAGCGCCGCCAGAACGGCTTCCTGCGTCACGGCCATGAATCGGTCTCCTTGTCGAAATACCCGGCTGAGGCCGCCGAGTCTAACCGAAAATTCCGCGAAGCGCGGCGGGCGCGGTCTTTCTAGCCGCGGCGATGGAACATGGCCGCGCGCATCAGCAGCATGGTCGTCACCGGCGAGGTCATGAAAACGAACAGGAGGATCAGCAGTTCGTGAATGACCAGGCGGTTTTCCAGCGCCGAGGAGACCAGCATCGACGCCAGCAGAACGCAAACCATCCCCATCGACGCGCCCAGCGTGGGGGCGTGGACGCGCGCGTGGAACGATTCGAGCCGGTACATCCCGAACGCGCCGATCAGCGTGATGAGTCCGCCGCAGACCAGCAGCAGCGCGGCGGGCAGCGCCGCCCACAAGGGCAGATCGCCGTTCATGGCTCGATCACCTCGCCGCGCAGCAGGAACTTGGCCATGGCCGAGGAACCGGCGAAGCCGAACAGGGCAATGACCAGGGCGATGTCGAAATACGCGCCGGAGCCAAATCCGATGCCCAGCGTGAGCATGATCAGCAGGGCATCGATGTACATGGCGTCGAGCGCCAGGATGCGGTCTTCGGCGGACGGTCCGCGCAGCAGGCGGAGCAGGCCGAGGAACATGGCCAGGGCGAAGCAGGCCAGCGCGAAATGCACGGCCCACGGCAAAAGGACGTTCATTCGAAAATCTCCATGAGCGGACGTTCGTAGCGTTGCTTGACGATGCGCGCCCAGTCGGTTCGATCGTCGAGATCGAGGACGTGCAGGGTCAGTTCGTTGCTTTGCGCGTCGTGTTTCGCCCACACGGTGCCCGGCGCGCCGGTGACGATGACGGCCAGCATGGCCAGTCCGTGCGGATCGCGCAGTTCGAGGGGAATGGTCAGGAAACCGCCATTGGGCGGCCGCCGCGCGGCGCGCAGGATGATCCCGGCGACCGCCAGGTTGGAACGCGCGATATCCACGAGAACGCGGCAGCACAGCAGAACGGCTGCGCGCAGGCGGCGCGGGCGGGCGGACAGCGGCCGCAGCGGGCGCGCGGCGACGGCGATGAACACGGCGAAGGCAAGGCCGAGCAGAAGGTTGCCGAGCGACGCGTCCCCGGAGAGCAGCAGCCACGCCAAGAGCAGGAAAAACGGCAGCCGCGGCACGCCGGCGCGGTGTTTCATGGCGACCTCCCCGCGTTGCCGGCCGCGTCTTCCACGGTTGGCAGCACCGCGCGCTCGTAGGCCGGCACGTCGTGCAGCGATTGGGCGGTGGCTTCGAAAAAGGTCATCGCCGGATCCGCGGCGAAGGTCAGCGCGACGCACAGCAGGATGAGCGCGCCGATCGGGGCGGCCTCGACCCATTGCAGGCGCGGCACGGGACGCTCGCTTTCCCAGAACAGGCGGATGCCGAGGCGCGACAGGGCGATCAGCCCGGCCAGCCCGGAGAGCAGGAGCGCCGCCACGAACAGCGCGACGTGCGAGAGCGGGGCGTGCGGCTGCGCGGCGATGGCCGCGGAAATCAGGGCGAATTTGCCGATGAACCCGGACAGCGGCGGCAGGCCGGTCAGCAGCAGCGCGCAGGAGAAGAAGGACAGGCCGAGAAAGGCCATTGCCGCCGGAATGGCCACGCCGGCCATTTCGTAGGTATTTTCCGCGTCGTAGCGGTCTTGCAGGCCGAAGGCCTCGAAACTGATGGCGAGCAAATCCGCCGCGGCGGAACGGTTGCGCTCGGCCAGTTCGACCAGCAGGAAAAAGGCGCCGCTGCCGCAGACGGAAGCGACCAGGTAGTAGAGCGCCGGCCCGGTCAGAGTGGTGCCGGCGAAGCCGAAGGCGGCCAGCAGGGTGCCCGAGGAGACGATCACCAGATAGCCGGCCAGGCGGTCGAGCTTCTGCGCGGCCAGCACGCCGCACGATCCCGCCGCCAGGGTCGCCAGCCCGCAGTAAAACAACCAGGCGCCCTCGAAGGGCGCGGGCGCGCCGACGTCCTGCAACAGCACGGAAAAGCGCAGCAGGGCGTAAACCCCGACCTTGGTCAGAATGGCGAACACGCCCGCCACCGGCGGCGCCGCCGATGCGTAGGCGGCCGGCAGCCAGAAATTCAACGGCCAGGCGCCGGCCTTGACCAGGAAGACGATGCCCAGGAGCGCCGCGCCGATGTCGAACAGGCCGCGCCCGGCCGGGTCGAGCCGCGCGACGCGGCGGGCCAGCTCGGCCATGTTCAGCGTGCCGGCCACGCCGTAGATCAGCGCGGCGGCCAGCAGAAACAGCGCCGAGGCGGCCAGGTTGACCACGATGTAATGCATGGCGGACTTGACCCGCAATGGCCCGGAGCCGTGCAGCGCGAGACCGTAGGAAGCGGCCAGCAGCACCTCGAAGAAGACGAACAGGTTGAACAGGTCGCCGGTCAGGAAAGCGCCGTTGAGCCCCATCAGCAGAAACTGGAACAGCGACAGGTAATGGATTCCCGCGCGCTCCCAGCGGGCCAGGGAGTAAATCAGCGCGGCCAGTCCCAGCGCGGCGGTCAAGGTCAGCATGAGCGCCGCCAGGCGATCGGCCACCAGCACGATGCCGAACGGCGCCGCCCAGCCGCCGAGTTCATAGACGCCGGCGCCGCCCGGCCAGGACGCCGCCCCCCAGCCGTCGGTCATGGCCAGCAGGACGCCGCCGGCGAGCAACTGGGCGCACGTGGCGGCGATGGCGAGCGCCGCGCGGCAGCCCAGCCGGGTATCGCGCAACAGCAATAGCGCCGCTCCCGCCAGAAAGGGAAGGACGATGGGCAGGATCGGCCAGTGCGCCCAGATGCTCATCGGCATCGTCTCCGGGCGGGAACGGGACGCGGGCGGGGGCGGGCGGGCATGCCGCGGCGGGAGGGCATCAATCCTTCTCCGGCTCCCGCCCGTCCACGTGGTCCGTGCCGTTCAGCCCGCGCGAGGCCAGCAGGACGACGAGAAACAGGGCGGTGGTGGCAAAGCCGATGACGATGGCGGTCAACACCAGGGCCTGCGGCACCGGATCGGCATACAGCGACGGCTCGCCGCCCTGTCGCGGATCGATCAGCGGCAAGGCGTCGAGGCGCAGCCGTCCCATGCAGAAAATGAACAGGTTGACCGCGTAGGAGAGCAGCGACAAGCCCATGACGATCTGGAAGGTGCGCGGGCGCAGCAAGAGGTAAATGCCCGATCCGCCGAGAACGCCGATGGCCAGGGCGAGCACGGTTTCCATCACGAACTCCTTCCGTCCGTTTTGTGCGCCGCGGCGCGCAGGGATTGGTGGGCGATGGCGACGAGCATGAGCGCCGTCGCGCCGAGCACCAGCAGGTAAACGCCGAAGTCGAACAGCAGGATGCTCGGCAGGCGTACTTCGCCGAGCAGCGGCAGCGTGCCGCGCCAGGAGCGGCTGGCCAGGAACGGGGCCGCCGCGGCCCAGGCGCAGAGGCCCGCCGCGGCCGCGCAGAGCAGACCCGCGGCAATGCAGACGATGGGATGGATGCGCAGATGCCATTCGACCCAGGCGATGCCGCCCACCAGGTATTGCAGGATGAACGCGGTCGCCAGCATCAGCCCGCCGACGAAGCCGCCGCCGGGCGCGTCGTGGCCGCGCAGGAAAAAGAACAGCGACACGAGCATGGCCAGCGGCAGCAACAGGCGGACCAGCACGGCCGGCAGCATCAAGTAGCCGCCGGGCAGTTTGGCCGCCGGATCGAACGAGCGCGCGGCCGCCGCGCCGTCGGCCGCGTTCTGCGCGCTTTGCTGATGCGGCAGCGGCACGCTCTCCGGAGCCGGACGAAAACGGCGCAGCAGCGCGAACACGGAAAGCGCGACGATGGCCAGCACGGTGATTTCGCCGAAGGTATCGAAGCCCCGGAAATCGACCAGAATGACATTGACCACGTTGCGCCCGCCGCCGTCGGGCAGGGCATGCTCGACGAAGAAAGGCGAAATGCCGTCCACGCCGGGACGGCTCAGGATGGCGTAGGCCAGCGCCGCCAGGCCGGCGCCGCAGACCGTGGACAACAAGGCGTCGCGCAGCCGGCGCAGGCGCGGCCTGGCCAGCGAGCCGCCCGTTCCGTGACGCGGGTCGCGGCGCGGCAGCCAGCGCAGGCCGAGCAGGATGAGCACGACGGTCACCGCCTCGACGGTCAACTGGGTCAAGGCAAGATCGGGGGCGGAAAACCAGACGAAGCTCAGGCAGGTCGCCAGCCCCGCGACGCCGGAAAAAACCAGCGCCGTGAAGCGGTGGAACTTGGACTGCCAGGCGACGGCCAGCGCGCACGCGGCGCCCACCGTCCACAGCAGGACGAACGCCGGATGCGCGGGCAGCGGCGGGCGCGCGCCCCAGGCCACCGTCCCGGTCACCGCGAGAAGCAGCGCCGCCCCCGCGGATACGCCGAACAGCACCAGCAACTGCATCTGTAGACGCTGCGAGGAAATATGCCGCAAGACCCAGCCGGCGGCGCGATGGATCAGCAGCAGCAAGGCCTCGAAAGCGCGCTTGCCGTCGAAGTTTTCGAGCTGCGGCGTCACGCCGCCGCCACCGCCGCACCAGAGGAACACGCCATACAGCGCGGCGCCGCCGCCAAGAGAGAGCAAACTCATGTAAAGCGGCAGGTTGAGACCGTGCCAGACGGCCAGATCGTAGGCCGGCGCGCCGCCGCCCAGGATCGCGTCGGTCGCCAGGCGCAGAAAGGGGCCGACGGTGAGCGCCGGGAAAAGGCCGACCAGCACGCAGGCCAACACCAGCAGCGCGGCGGGAAACAGCATCCAGCGCGTCGGTTCATGCGGCGCGCGCGGCAGATCGCCGGCCGGCGGGCCGAAAAAGACCTGATGGATGAAACGCAGCGAATACGCCACGCTGCACATGCCGGCGAGCGTCGCCGCCAGCGGCAGAACGATCCGCTGCCATTGCGGACGGGCCAGGAAAACGGTTTCGGCGAAGAACATTTCCTTCGACAGGAAACCGTTCAGCAGCGGCACGCCGGCCATGGCGGCGGCGGCCACCACCGCCAGCGCGGCGGTCAGCGGCATGGCCCGGCCAATCCCGGAAAGCCGTTGCAGGTTGCGCGTGCCGGTTTCGTGATCGACGATGCCGGCGGCCATGAACAGCGTCGCCTTGAAAGTCGCGTGGTTGACCATGTGGAACACCGCCGCGACCAGCGCCAGCGCGCTGTTCATGCCGAGCAGCAGGGTAATCAGCCCGAGATGGCTGATCGTCGAATAAGCCAGCACGCCTTTCATGTCCATCTGGAAGATCGCCAGGTAAGCGCCCAGGAGCAGCGAACACAAGCCCGCGCCGCCGACGATCCAGAACCAGGCGTCACCGCCGGACAGCACGGGCCACAGCCGGGCCAGCACGAAAACTCCCGCCTTGACCATGGTCGCCGAATGCAGGTAGGCCGAAACGGGCGTCGGCGCCGCCATCGCGTGCGGCAGCCAGAAATGGAACGGAAACTGCGCGCTCTTGCTCAGGGCGCCGAAAACGATCAGCGAGAGCGCCGCCGGATAGCCCGGATGATCCGCGATCGAGCCGCCCGCGGCCAGCACCGTATCCAGGTCGTAACCGCCGGCCATCTGGCCGAGCAGCAGCGCGCCGCCGAACAGCGCCAGCCCGCCCGCGCCGGTGACGAGGAAAGCCATGCGCGCCCCCCGCCGGGCTTCGCCGCGATGGTGCCAGTAGGCGATCAGCATGAACGACGAGAGGCTGGTCAGCTCCCAGAACATCACCAGTTGAATCAGGTTGCCCGACAGCACGATGCCGAGCATGGCGCCCATGAAAGCGAGGAAGAACGAAAAGAAGCGCGGCACCGGATCGGCCGGCGACATGTAATAACGCGCATACAGCACGACCAGCGTGCCCATGCCCGCGACCAGCATGGCGAACAGCCAGGCGAAGCCATCCATGCGCAATTGAAAATCCAGCCCGAGCGCGCCCACCCAGGGCGTCGTGAAACGCACCACGCCCGTCGCGGCCACCTGCGGATACAGGGACGCCACCAGCCCCGAAACAGCCAGCGCGACCAGCCCCGCCAGCCAAGCTTCCGCATT
>JAISNE010000422.1 GCA_031276375.1 Accumulibacter sp. | reverse complement strand
GTCGGTGAGGGTGTAGGTGAAGGTGTCGGTGAGTGTCTGGCCGTCATCCAGTCCCTGCACCGCCGGGTTATCGTTGGCGAGGGTGTAGGTGTAGCTGCCGTCGCTGCCCAGCACCAGCGTGCCGTATTGGCCCGTGACGCTGCCGCCGACGTTGCCGCTTGCCGAGGCCGGCGTGCCGGCTTCGACTCCGGTTACCGTCGTCGGGGCATCCGCGCCGAGCGTGTCGGCGCCCGGCCCGGTGGTGATGACGTTGCCGCTCGCGCTTGGCGTCGTGTCTTCGGTGACGCTGTTGCTGTCCGCCCGCGCCAGCGGTTCCGTGTCGGTGATGTTGATGACCAGGTTTCCGCTCGCCGTGTCGCCGTCGGCTTCCTTGACCGTGATCGGGATCGTGTCGAGCACTTCACCGCCGCTGTGATCCTGGCTTTCGCCCGCCGGGTTGTAGCTCCAGCTGACTTCGCCCGTCGCCGGGTCGTAGCCGGTGAGGGTCAGCACGCCTTCATTCATGGGGATGGTGATCGGGGTTGTGCCGCTACTTTCGAGATCGGTCTTGCTCACCGGCGTGCCATCGACGGTCAGCGCGGCAGTCTCGTCGAGTCCGTCCGGCGCGTCGATGGTGAAGTACCCGCTGTGTGTCCGGTCTTCCGGAACGCTGCTGGCGCCGCTGGCGTTTCCGTTGCCGTCCACCACGTCGATCGCCGGCGGCGCATTGACGGGCTTGTCTTCGGGATCGTCTTCCGGCGTCCCGCCATTGCCGCCGCCCCCGCTGATGAAATCGAATATCTCCCCTTGCAGGGGCGTTTCGAATTGGTAATTCAGCGGATCGACGCTTTCGCTGATGCGCAGCAGGCGCACGAAGCTCGGCCCGCCGCCGGCGTCGTCCCCGCCGGCGGCGCCGGCGGCGGTTTCTTCGAGCAGCTCGTCGATGTTTCGCCCCTGGGCGAGCGCCGTGACGATGCTGTCGAATTCGTTGCCGGAGATGCGCACTCCCGCATCGGAAACGTCGGGGCCGGAGCGCGCGGTGACTTCGGCGTCCATCGTCAGGACTTCCCCGGCGCCGAGGCTGAACGAGGCTTGTCCGTCCGTGGCCGCCAGATCGACGGCGCCGTCGTCGCCGGTGATGACGGCCTCGTTGTCGTAGATGAAATCGCCCACGCGCAGGGGGCGCAATGCGCCGTTTTCGCCCTTGGCGAAGACTTGGCCGTGAACGGCGGAAACGCGGGCAACGGGAACGGGAGCGGGAGCGGACATGGCGACGAATCCTGGCAATGGATGACGGAAGCCGGCAGCTTACGTCGGGCGGGGACGCTTGCCCACTGTACCGAAGTCCAATGCCGTTCAGAGCGGCTTTTCGAGTCCGTTGATAATCAGCGAGAGCTGCAGGCGATCGCGCGCGCCGAGCTTTTCCAGCATCGCCCCGACATGCGCCTTGACCGTGCGCTCGGTGATCTCCATGCGCCGGGCGATTTCCTTGTTGCTGGCGCCCTGCGCCAGCAGCACGGCCGCTTCCTGTTCGCGCGCGGTGAGCCGCTGGCGCCACGCCAGAAGGCGGCCATCCGCGCTGGCCGGCGCTGTCGCCAGACCGCGCGCGGTGGCCGCGAGCAGGCGCTGCATCAGGCCCTGCCCGATCCAGATGCCGCCGTTGCCGATGACCAGCGCGACCTGTCTCAAGACCGACGGCGCGGCATGGCCGTTGCAGTAGCCGGACGCGCCGCCGGCCAGCGCGGCCAGCGCCTCCTCCTCGTCCGGTTCGTCGGCGAGCATGACCAGCGGCCGGCCGGCGGCCTGCCGGCACAGGCTGGCGGCCAGCGCGGCCATGTTCACCCGCGGCCCCGCCGGGCGCAGCGCCCAGATCAGGGTCGCCGACGACGGGACGCGCGCCAACACTCCGGCAACCATGTCGGGGAAGGCCCTTTGCCAGCTTTCCCGGATGCGTCCGTCGTGGGACAGGAAGGCGTGCGGCACGATCAACGCTCCGTGAAGGCGCGCGACTTGGCGCGCAATACCGGTTTGAGTAGATAGCTCAGGATGCTTCTTTCGCCGGTGATGATGTCCACCTCGGCCATCATGCCGGGGATGATCGGCAAATCGTTGCCCAGTTGGGGCCGGTTGGTGCGCACGCGCACGATGTAGAAGGCGTTGCCTCTTTCGTCGACCACGGTATCGGCGCCGATGTGTTCCAGCGTGCCTTCCAGCCCGCCGTAGATGGCGAAATCGTAGGCGGTGAATTTGACCATGGCCTTCTGGCCGGGGTGCAGGAAAGCGATGTCGCGGGGATGCACGCGCGCCTCCAAGAGGAGCGTGTCTTCGAGCGGAACGATTTCGACGATGTCCTTGCCGGGCTGCACCACGCCGCCGACGGTGTTGACCAGCAGGCGCTTGATCGTGCCCTTGACCGGCGAGCGCAGCACCGCGCGGTCGACCTTGTCGGCCAGGCCGACGCTGCTTTCGGCCAGGCTGTTGAGCCGGGCCATGGTCTCGGCGAGTTCCTTGCCGGACTCGTTGCGGAAGGCCAGCGAGACTTCCGCGATCTTGTGGTGGGCCTCGCTGATCGCCGACTGGATGCGCGAGATCTGCGCCGCCGCCATGTCGCGTTCGCCGCGGAAGCGGCTGGTGTCGCGCTCCAGGCGCAGCAGTTCGACCTCGGAAACGGCGCCCGAACCGATCATCGGCCGGGTCACCTCCAGTTCCTGGGAGGACAGCGCGAAAGCCTGGCTCGCCTGCGTGTGGCGCGCGCGCGCCTCGCTCAATTCCTGCTGGCGCTGGGAAAGCTGCTGGCGGGCGATGGAGATGGTCGTTTCCAGTTCATTGCGGCGCGATTCGTAGAGGCGGCGCTCCTCGTCGGCGGTTTTCGGGGCTTCCTTGACGACTTCCGGCGGCATCGCCAGCGGCACGCCGTCGGTCAGCGCGCGCAATCGCGCGGCCTTGGCCTGCAACGCCAGAATCTGCGCGCGGCTCTCGCGCACCGAGGAGACGAAGCGCGTCTGGTCGATGCTCAACAAGACTTGCTCGGGTTCGACCACGTCGCCCTCGCGCACCAGGATTTCCGCCACCACGCCGCCGTCGACGCTTTGCAGCACCTGCAACTGGCGCGACGGAATGACCTTGCCTTCGCCGCGCGCCATCTCGTCGATGCGGCTGATGGCGGCCCAGGCCACGGCGACGACGACGATGACCGCGACCAGGCGCAGCACGATGCGCGCGCGTAGCGGTTCCTGCTGGATGAAGGCATAGCCGGTGTCGGCGGCGAAGCCCCGATCACCCTTCCTCTTGGCCGGAATGGCGCGGTTCAGCAGACTGTCGATCAAGCGCGAGCTCATGGCGCCGCCTTTCCGACCTGGCCCGATTGCAGGGCCTGGATCACCTTGTCGCGCGGACCGTCGGCGACGATCCGCCCGTCGTCGACGATGACGATGCGCGCGGCCAGATCGATCAGGCTGGTGCGGTGCGTGACGATCACCAGCGTCCTGCTCGCGGCGTAGTGCTTCAGACGCTCCTTGAAGGCGGTCTCGGTGGAAAAATCCATGGAACTGGTCGGCTCGTCGAACAGCATCACCGACGGGTTCATCAGCACCGCGCGGGCGATCGCCACCTGCTGGCGCTGTCCGCCCGAGAGCGATTCGCCGCGCTCGCCGACCATCATGTCGAAACCCTTCGGATGGCGGTTGACGAATGCCGACAGCCCGGCCACCTCGGTGGCGTGCAGGATCGCCGCGTCGTCGGCGTAGGGCGCGCCGAAGGCGATGTTCTGGCGCAGCGTGCCGTAGAACAGCATGGCTTCCTGCCCGACGTAGCCCACGTTGCGCCGCAGGTCGGCCGGATCGAGCTGGCGCAGGTCGATGCCATCCATGCACACCGCCCCCTCGCTCGGCTGGTACAGGCCGAGCATCAGCTTTTGCAGCGTGCTCTTGCCGGACCCCGTGCGCCCAAGGATGACCACGTGCTCGCCCGGCGCGAGGCGCAGCGAAACGTGCCTGAGCGCCGGCTCGCTCTGCCCCGGATAGTTGAACGAAACGTCGCGGAATTCGATCGCGCCCTGCAATTCCGGGCGGTGCACGAAAGTCGCCGCGTCCGGGCGCTCGACCGGCGCCCCCATCAGCTTGTCGAGCGTGGCCAGCGAAGTGCGCGCGTTCTGGAACTGCATCAGTAAACCCACGCCCTGCGCCAGCGGCGCCATGGCGCGGCCGCCGAGCATGGTCGCGGCGATCAGCCCGCCGAGCGTCAGCATGCGCTCGTGGATCAAGTAAACCCCGGCCACGACCAGCAGCACGTTGACCAGTTGCATGATAATCGACGCGCCGTTGCTGGCAAAGGCGGAAAGCAGACGGAGCCTGGCGCCGGTGCGCGCCAGAAAGGCGGTGGTGCGTTCCCACTTGCGCTGCACGGAACCCTCGGCGCCCAGTGTCTTGATCGTCTCCAGCGCGGTCAGGCTTTCCACCAGCGCGGCGTTGCGCTGCGCGGAAGCGCGGTAAGTCGTCTCGGCGAGTTCGTACATGCGGAATTGCAGGATATAGGCGTAGATCAACCCGATGACCAGACCGCACGCCGGAATCAGCGCCAGCGGCCAGGCGATCCAGGCGATCACCAGCAGGAAAAGCAGCGCGAACGGAAAATCGATCAGCGCGGTCACCGTCGCCGAGGCGATGAAATCGCGCACCGCCTCGAACGAACGCAGGTTCGAAGCGAACGAGCCGACCGACGCCGGCCGGCCTTCCAGGCGCATGTCCAGCACGTGCCCCATGATCAGCGCCGACAGTTTGATGTCGATGCGCGCGCTGGCCAGATCGATGAAATGGCTGCGCAGGAGGCGCATCAGGAAATCCATGCCGAACACCAGGAACATCCCGATCGTCAGCATCCACAGCGTATCGATGGCGTTGTTCGGCACCACGCGGTCATAGACGTTCATCGTAAACAGCGGCAAAACCACGGCGAACAGGTTGATCAGCAAGGCCGCGCCGAGCACGTCGCGATAAACCGCCATCTGCTCGAACAACGCCCCCCAGAACCAGTGGCGCCCGGCGACCTGGCCGACTTCCGGCGCGCGCGCGTCGAAGACGAAGCGCGGCCGGGCGAACAGGGCGACGCCGATGTAGCGCGCGGCCAGGGCGTTGCGCGACATCGTTACCTCGCCCTGGCCGGTCTCCGGAAACAGCAGCTGCGCCTTGCCGCGGTCCTTGTCCCAACCGATCAGAATGCACGCCTGATCGTCCTTGAGCAAAAGGATCGCCGGCAACAAAGCGGCCTCGATGCCGCCCAGATCGCGCCGCACGATCCGGCTCGACA
>JAISNE010000416.1 GCA_031276375.1 Accumulibacter sp. | reverse complement strand
ATGCCCGGACACGGCGCGCGCCCGGCCTTGGAACGAGGATTCATTTGCTGATCGGCGCTCCCCGTCCCGAATACTGGTCGCTCATGCGGTAGACGGCTTCGGTGAACTGCGCGGCGGGTTTGTCGCGGCAGAAACGTTCGATGAACATTTCCACCGTGCCGCGCGAAATGTCCGAGACCTGCTGTTTCTGGTTCGCGTAGTTGTGGCCGCTCAAAAAGCCGCGCGCCCAGGATATGTACGCCCCGCGCTGTTCCGGATCGTCCTTCGAACCGCTCCAGGCCCGGCAGGAATTGTCGTCGAACCCCAACACCCTGGGCGGAGCCGCGGCAAGGCCGTCCGCCGCTCCCAGCGCCAGTTGCAGGAACAAAAACGCCATCAGTTTTCTTGGTAACATCGATCCTCCACTCTCCCCGGATCGTCCAGCGATCCGCGGTCCTCGAAAAAACAGTAAAAATGAAAAGCGAAGGGGAGTCGCGTTTCATCTTTCATCCGCTCGCCGGGATTATCGGGCCAAGCCGCATCCCGGGCAATATGCGTCACGGTGTTACCATCCCCGCTTTGCCATCAGCGATGGAGTCCCCATGAAATTCGAAACCCTTGCCATCCACGCGGGTTATACCCCGGAACCCACCACGCGCGCGGTCGCCGCGCCGATTTACCAGACGACCTCCTATGCCTTCGACGACACCCGGCACGGCGCGGATCTCTTCGACCTCAAGGTGGCGGGCAACATCTACACGCGCATCATGAATCCCACCAACGCCGTGCTGGAGCAGCGCGTCGCGGCGATGGAAGGCGGCGTCGGGGCGCTGGCGGTGGCCTCGGGCATGGCCGCCACCTGCTACGCCATCCAGACCATCGCCGAGGCGGGCGACAACATCGTTTCCGCCGCGACGCTCTACGGCGGTACCTACAATCTTTTCGCCCACAGCTTCCCGCAACTGGGCATCGAGACGCGCTTCGCCGACTACCGCGATTCGGGAAGCTTCCGCCGCCTGATCGACGACCGCACCAAGGCCATTTTCTGCGAATCCGTCGGCAATCCGCTCGGCAACATCACCGATTTCGAGCCGCTGGCCGCCATCGCCCACGAAGCCGGCGTTCCGCTCATCGTCGACAACACGGTGCCCTCCCCTTACCTGTGCCGCCCGTTCGAGCACGGCGCGGACATCGTCGTGCATTCGCTCACCAAATATCTCGGCGGGCACGGCAATTCGCTCGGCGGCGCCATCGTCGACTCGGGCAAATTCCCCTGGGCGCGCCACCGTGAACGTTTCCCGAGGATGAGTTCGCCCGACGCGTCCTATCACGGCGTGATTTACACCGAGGCGTTCGGCGAGGCGGCCTACATCGGACGCGCCCGCGTCGTGCCGCTGCGCAACCAGGGCGCGGCGCTCTCGCCGTTCAACGCCTTCCTGATCCTGCAAGGCGTGGAAACCGTCGCGCTGCGCCTCGACCGCATCTGCGACAACGCGCTCCGGGTCGCGCAATTTCTCGGCGGCCACGCCAAGGCGTCATGGGTCAACTACGCCGGTCTGCCCGACCACCCCGACCATCCGCTGGTGCGAAAATACATGGGCGGCCGCGCCTCGGGCATCCTCACCTTCGGCGTCAAGGGCGGCATCGAGGCCGGCGCGCGCTTCCAGGACGCGCTCAAGCTGTTCACCCGGCTGGTCAACATCGGCGACGCCAAATCGCTGGCCTGCCACCCGGCCTCCACCACGCACCGCCAGCTCAACGCCGAGGAACTGGCCAAAGCCGGCGTATCGCCCGACATGGTGCGGCTGTCCATCGGCATCGAACACATCGACGACCTTCTCGCGGATCTCGACCAGGCGCTGGCGGCCGTCTGACGCCGGCTCGCCTCCGGCGCGAAGTTCTTTCAATAGGCATAGGAGACAAGGCATGGAAAAAATCGTTCTCGGCGCGTCCGGCGTCGAAACTTCGCGGATCGGTTTGGGCACCTGGGCGATTGGCGGCTGGACGTGGGGCGGCACCGACGAGGCGGTTTCCATCGCCACCATTTGCCGCGCCGTCGAGCGGGGGATCACGCTGATCGACACCGCGCCGGTTTACGGCTTCGGGCGTTCCGAGGAAATCGTTGGCAAGGCGCTTCACCAGAGCGGTTTGCGCGGCAAGGCGCAAATCGCCACCAAGGCGGGGCTTGGATGGGTCGATGGCAAGGTGTTCCGCGACGCGCGGCCGGCGCGCATCCGGCGGGAAATCGAGGATTCGCTGCGTCGTTTGCGCACCGAGGTCATCGATCTCTACCAGATTCATTGGCCCGATCCGGAAACGCCGATCGAGGAAACCGCGGGAACGCTCGGCGAGCTGCGCCGCGAGGGCAAAATCCGGGCCATCGGCGTGAGCAATCATTCGCCGGAGCAGATGGAGGCTTTCCGCGCCGTGACTCAACTCGATACGGTACAGCCGCCCTATAACCTGTTCGAGCGCGAGATCGAGCGCGATGTCTTGCCCTACGCCGTGGCGGCGGGGATCACGGTATTGAGTTACGGCGCGCTGTGCCGCGGTCTGCTCAGTGGCAAGGTGACCGCGGAACGCCGGTTCGAGGGTGACGATCTGCGCCGTTACGATCCCAAGTTCAAGCCGGAGCGCCGTCCGCAATATCTTGCCGCGGTCGCCGGATTGCAGTCCCTGGCCCAGGCGCGTTACGGCAAGTCGGTGCTGGAACTCGCCTTGCGCTGGGTTCTCGATCGAGGACCGACGATCGCGCTGTGGGGCGCGCGCCGCCCCGAGCAGCTCGATCCCCTCGGCGGGGTCGAGGGGTGGAAGCTCGACGCGGCGGCCGGCGCCGAAATCGACGCGATCCTGCAATCCTGCATCGAGCAGCCGCTGGCGCCCGTTTTCATGGCGCCTCCATTGCATCGTCCGGACGGAGTCTGAGTGTTTTTGCCTGCGCGAGCGTCCCGCCGCGCGAATTCTGTTATGTTCGATGCGTTTTGCCTCCCCGACCGTCCCGCCGCGCGAAACGCGCCGGACGGCGGGGTTTGAAAGCGGGACCGGCGAAGCCGGTCTCGACCCTCGGGCAGTCATCAACCCAGGAGAATGTTTCATCATGGAATATCGTCAATTAGGCCGTTCCGGACTCATGGTGTCGACGATCACGCTCGGCACCATGACCATCGGCGGCAAGGGCAAATTCGCGCGCGTCGGCGAGCTTGGTCTGGACGAAGCGCGCCGGATCATCGATATGTGCATCGACGCGGGAGTCAATCTGATCGACACGGCCGACGTTTATTCGGGCGGCGCGTCCGAGGAGATCGTCGGCGCCGCGCTCGGCGGCAAGCGCAAGGCCGGCGTGCTGCTGGCGACCAAGGCGCGCTTTGCGATGGGCGACGGGCCGAACGATCGCGGCTTGTCGCGGCATTATCTGATCCGCGCCTGCGAAGCCAGCCTGCGGCGGCTGAACACCGAAGTGATCGACCTCTACCAGGTGCACGAATGGGACGGACTCACGCCGCTCGAAGAAACGCTCGAAGCGCTCGACCTGCTGGCGCGGCAGGGCAAGATCCGCTATGCCGGATGTTCGAATTATTCGGGCTGGCATCTGATGAAAGCGCTGGGCGTCAGCGAGCGCGGCCGTTTGCCGCGTTTCGTCAGCGAGCAGATTCATTACACGCTCGAAGCGCGCGAGGCCGAGTACGAACTGGCGCCGATCGCGCTCGACCAGGGACTGGGCATTCTCGTATGGAGCCCACTGGCCGGCGGACTCCTGTCCGGCAAGCACCGCCGCGACATCACGCCGGAAGGCACGCGCCATCTCGCCGGCTGGAAGGAGCCGCCGATCCGCGATCACGAACGGCTGTGGAACATCGTCGACGCGCTGGCCGAAGTCGCCGCCGAGCACGAAGTATCCGCCGCGCAAGTCGCGCTGGCCTGGCTGCTCGGGCGGCCCGCGGTCACCTCGGTCATCATTGGCGGGCGCAACGAAAAACAGTTGCGCGACAACCTCGGCGCGGCGAACCTCACGCTCACCGCCGGGCAGCGCGCGCGGCTCGACAAGGTGAGCCAGCCGCCGCTCATCTACCCGTACTGGCACCAGGCGGCGACGGCCGGCGAACGGCTCGGCCCGGCGGACCGGTCGCTGCTCGCGCCGTATCTGCAAGCCTGACCGGCGACGGAAATCGGGAACCGGTATCGAGTGTTTTTTTCCAATCAAGGATCGAGGTGAATCGTCATGGAACTTGAACTGCAAGGCAAACATGTATTGATCGGCGGCGGCAGCAAAGGCATTGGCCTGGCGTGCGCGCAAGGCTTCCTGCGGGAAGGCGCCCGCGTCAGCCTCGTCTCGCGCGCGCCGGAGCATCTCGAATCCGCCGCGCGAACCCTGCTGGCGCGCTTTCCCGACGCGCACGAGCGCATCGCCTCGCACGCGGCGAATCTGCGCGACGCCGCCGCCGCCGTGTCCGCGATCGACGATGCGGAAAGCCGGCAAGGCCCCGTCGATATTCTGGTCAACTGCGCCGGCGCGGCGCGGCGCACGCCCCCGGACGAATTGACGCCGTCACATTGGCACGAAGCCATGGAAGCGAAATATTTCACCTATATCCATCTGATCGACCCGCTCATCAAGCGCATGGCGGCGCGCGGCGCGGGCGTCATACTCAACGTCGTCGGCATGGGCGGAAAATTCGCCAAGACGATCCATCTGCCGGGCGGCGCGGCCAACGCCGCGCTGATGCTGGTCAGCGCCGGACTGGCGGCGGCCTACGGAGCGCGCGGCGTGCGGGTCAACGCCGTCAATCCCGGCATGACCCTGACGGAACGCCTGCGGGAAGGCCTGCTCGCCGAAGCGCGGATGAATGGCGGCACCCCCGAGGAAGCGCTCGCCAAAGCCTCCTCGAAGCAGCCGCTTGGCCGCATCGCCACGCCCGAAGAAATCGCCGACGCCGTGGTATTCCTCTGCTCGGCCCGAGCCAGCTACATCTCCGGCGCCATCCTGGCGATGGACGGCGCCCTGACGCCGATGGTCGTTTAGGCGCGCGGCGCGGCCGAATCAGGTCTGACCCGAAGATTGAAGAAATACAGACTCGAATTGAAGCAACATGATGAATGCGCCGGAGGCAAGTGAATGTCATGATTGGGCAAGTTCTGGATCGATATTCCCGACACGTCGAATTCATCGGCAAACAATTGAAGGAAGTCTCGCAGATCGGCGCATTTGGCTCCCAGGTGCTTCACTTGGCGGCTTTCTCCAATCGCTGCGACGATATCGAAGAATTGCTTCAGGCGGGGGCGGACATCGAAGCGACAGGTGACCTCGGGCTTCGCCCGCTCCACTACGCCGTGCTTGGTGGTAGCCTGGAAGCCGTTTGTCTTCTACTGAACAGAGGGGCCGACGTGCGCGCAGAGAACGAATATGGCGAGACGCCAGCACAGATGGCCTGTTTGTTGGAGGATACGGACATTGAAAGCCAACTTTTGGAGTCAAGCGGGCAGTCTGCCGCTTATGGATCTGATGGTGAAACTGGAGCGAAAAATCGCTGGCTGGAATTCAAGTCCATTCAGCAGGAGAATTTCTGGGCAGACCACCACGAATAGATGGTCTGTTTCGTCCGTTTCCATTCCACAACGTAGCGGGCCTTTATTCCGTTCAGTTCCTTGACAGACCATTTCGCGTTGATGCGCTCCTGTTAAACGAGTGAATCCATTTCGTTATGATCCATGCCAAGTTGCGCTCAACAGGTTGTTGATACTTGGGTCTGACGTGTCACGACGAGTTGACTGCGCCGCCATTGCCCGGGCTACGCGATGTGGCGATCCAGAGGACAGAGGACAGAAGACAGTCATATTGCGGCGCGAAGCGCCGGTAGTTGACTGTCCTCTGTCCTCTGTCCTCTGTCTTCTGTCCTCTGTCCTCTGTCTTCTGTCCTCTGCTTTTTCCGGGAAGAGAAAAGTTCAGGCGGTTTCCTGGAAATTCACGTCGTATGGATAGGCTTTCTTCTTTTCGGTCGCCTCGCGGTACGACTTCAATTCGGCGAAATCGATCTTCCTGTTCCACAGCCGGTTCAGGCCCTCGTGCTGTTCACGCTCCCAATCGGGGTGCCGGGCGCGCATCTCTTCGCGGTATTTATCGTATTCGGACTGGTAAATAGCCATCGGTAAATCCTCCATTCAACGAAATCAATCGGCAATCAATGAAAGAAAATCGGTTTCGCG
>JAISNE010000411.1 GCA_031276375.1 Accumulibacter sp. | reverse complement strand
TCTTCCATGCCGAGTCGCCCGGTCACGGGCGTGAATTGAAACTTTTCCGGGTAGACCATGACCGACCTTCTTTTCTTGCGCGGGGCGCCCGCTTTTTCCGTTTTCCGTTTGCGGGGCTTGCAGCAGCGGCTTCAGGATATCGTGCCGGACGCGCGGATCGCCGGCGCGGACTACTGGCATTTCGTCAAGCTGAAGCAGGGCGTGGAGGGCGAGGCGCGGCAGCGGCTTGCGGCGCTGCTGGAGGAACGGCCGGCGCTAGCGCGGCGGGGGGCGCTGTTCCTGGTCACGCCGCGCGTCGGCACGATTTCGCCGTGGTCGTCGAAGGCCACCGACATCGCCTGGAATTGCGGCTTCGCGGCCATCGAGCGCATCGAGCGCGGCATCGCTTTCGATATCGAGGGGGCGGTCATGCGGCAGCGTGGCGCGGTGGCCGCGCTGCTGCATGACCGCATGACCGAGACGGTGCTCGGCGATTTTACGGAGAGCGCCGCTCTGTTCCGCCATTTCGAGCCGCGGCCGATGAGCCGCGTCGATCTCCTGGGCGGCGGCCGCGCGGCGTTGGCCGAGGCCAACGTCCGCCTGGGGCTGGCGCTGTCCGGGGACGAGATCGATTACCTCGTCGAGCTGTTCGTGACGCGGATGGGGCGCAATCCGACCGATGTCGAACTGATGATGTTCGCGCAGGCCAATTCCGAGCACTGCCGGCACAAGATTTTCAACGCTTCGTGGATCATCGACGGCGAGGCCAGGAAGGAAACGCTGTTCGGCATGATCCGCGAGACGCACGCCGCGCATCCGCAAGGCAGCGTCGTGGTCTATTCGGACAATTCCTCGGTGTTCGAGGGCGCCGAGGTCGAATGTTTCCATCCGGATGCCGAAGGCATCTACGGCTACCGCAAGGAGCTGATGCACATCCTGGCCAAGGTGGAGACGCACAATCATCCGACCGCGATTTCGCCCTTCGCCGGCGCGGCCACCGGCTCCGGCGGCGAAATCCGCGACGAGGGGGCGACTGGACGCGGTTCCAGGCCGAAAGCCGGCTTGTGCGGCTTTTCGGTGTCCAATCTTTATCTGCCCGACGCGCCGCGGCCGTGGGAGGCGCAAATGGCTTCCCTCGGCCGGCCGCAGCGCATCGCCTCGGCGCTGTCGATCATGCTCGAAGGGCCGATCGGCGCGGCGGCGTTCAACAACGAGTTCGGCCGTCCGAACCTGGCCGGTTATTTCCGCACCTACGAGCAGCGCGTCGGCGAGGGCGACGAGGCGATCGTGCGCGGCTACCACAAGCCGATCATGGTCGCCGGCGGCGTCGGCAACATCGCCGCCGGCCAGACGCGCAAGGAAGCGAAATTCGCGCCCGGCGTCCTGCTGATCCAGTTGGGCGGCCCCGGCATGTCGATCGGGCTGGGCGGCGGCGCGGCGAGTTCGATGAGTACCGGCGCCAACGCCGAGGAGCTCGATTTCGCCTCGGTGCAGCGCGGCAACCCTGAAATGCAGCGCCGCGCGCAGGAAGTCATCGACCGCTGCTGGCAACTCGGCGCACCGCGGGGTGACGCGGCGCGGCCCGGCGACGGCAACCCGATTCTGTCGATCCACGATGTTGGCGCGGGCGGCCTGTCCAACGCATTCCCGGAGCTGGTGCATGGCGGCGGCGCCGGCGCGCGCTTCGAGCTGCGCGAGGCGCCGGTCGAGGAGCCGGGCATGTCGCCGGCCGAAATCTGGAGCAACGAGTCGCAGGAGCGTTACGTGCTGGCCATCCCGCCGGCGCGCCTGCCCGAATTCGCGGCGATGTGCGCGCGCGAACGCTGCCCGTTCGCGGTGGTCGGCGTCGCCACGGACGATAAGCGTCTGCTGGTCGCCGACCGTCATTTTGGCGACACGCCGGTGGACATGGACATGGACGCGCTGCTCGGCAAGCCGCCGCGCATGACGCGCGCGGCAACGCGCTTGCCCGGCGCGGCGCGGCCTTTCGATCCGGCGGCGCTCGACCTCGTAGACGCGGCCTACCGCGTGCTGCGCCTGCCGGCGGTGGCCGACAAAACCTTCCTCATCACCATCGGCGACCGCTCGGTCGGCGGCCTGACCGCGCGCGACCAGATGGTCGGGCCGTGGCAGGTGCCGGTGGCCGACGCGGCGGTGACGACGATGGGCTTTGCCACCTTGCGCGGCGAAGCTTTCGCCGTGGGCGAGCGCGCCCCGGTGGCGATCCTCGACGCGCCGGCCTCGGGGCGCATGGCCGTCGGCGAGGCGCTGACCAATATCGCCGCGGCGCGTATCGCCGAGCTTGGCGAGGTCAAGCTCTCGGCCAACTGGATGGCGCCGGCCGGCGTCCCCGGCGAGGATGCGCGGCTGTTCGACACCGTGCGCGCGGTGTCCGATCTGTGCCAGGCGATCGGCGTGTCGATCCCGGTCGGCAAGGATTCGCTGTCGATGCGCACGGCCTGGGAAGAGGGCGGCGAAGCGAAGCAGGTGCTCGCTCCGCTGTCACTGATCGTCAGCGCCTTCGCGCCGGTGCGCGACGCGCGGCGCACGCTGACGCCGCAACTGGCGTGGGACGGCGGGACGACCGACCTCTTGCTGATCGACCTCGGCGCGGGCCGCAACCGGCTCGGCGGCTCGGCGCTGGCGCAGGTGTTCAACGCGACGGGCGCCGAAGCGCCCGACGTGGACGCGCCGGAGCGATTGGTCAGCTTCTTCGCGGTCGTGCAGCGGCTCGCCGCGGACGGCCGCTTGCTCGCCTATCACGACCGTTCCGACGGCGGCCTGTTCGTCTGTCTCGCCGAAATGGCCTTCGCCTCGCGCTGCGGCCTGGCCATCGACATCGGCGACCTGTGCGACGGTTCGGCGGCCGGCCGCGCGCGCGCGCTGTTCGCCGAGGAGCTCGGCGCGGTCGTGCAAATCCCCCGCGCCGTGCGTAATTCGGTGCAGGCGGCGTTCCACGCGGCGGGCCTCGCGGCGGCGCTCATCGGCGCGCCCGAGCGCGGCGAGATGCTGAAGATCGACTGCCGCGGCGAAGCGGTCCTGCGCGAAAAGCGCGTCGACCTGCACCGCGCCTGGTCGGAGACGAGCTACCGCATGCAATCGCTGCGCGACGACCCGGAATGCGCGCGGCAGGAATACGAACGCATCCTCGACACGGACGATAGCGGACTCAGCGTGACCGTGCCCTACGATCCGGCGGAGGACATCGCCGCGCCATTCATCGCCGCCGGCGCGCGGCCAAGGATCGCCATCCTGCGCGAGCAGGGCGTCAACAGCCAGATCGAGATGGCGGCGGCATTCGACCGCGCCGGCTTCGCCTCGGTCGACGTGCCCATGAGCGACATCCTGGCCGGCCGCGTGTCATTGTCGGGCTTTGCCGGCGCCGTCGCCTGCGGCGGCTTCTCCTACGGCGACGTGTTCGGCGCCGGCAAGGGATGGGCGCGCACGATCCTGTTCAATCCGCGCGCGCGCGACGAATTCTCGGCTTTCTTCGGGCGCGGCGAAACCTTCGCCCTGGGAGTGTGCAACGGCTGCCAGATGATGAGCGCGTTGAAAGCCCTGATTCCCGGCGCCGACGCCTGGCCGCGTTTCGAACGCAACAAGGTCGAACAATTCGAGGCGCGGTTCACCATGGTCGAATTGCCCGCGTCGCCGTCGCTGTTCTTCGCCGGCATGGCCGGCAGCCGTATTCCGATCGTCGTTTCGCACGGCGAGGGG
>JAISNE010000375.1 GCA_031276375.1 Accumulibacter sp. | reverse complement strand
GGCGCCATCACTCAGGGACCGGAGATCTTCGAGATCGACCCGGAGCTTTGCACCGAATGTGTCGGACATTACACCGAACATCAATGCGAGCTCATCTGTCCGGTTGAATGCATTTTTGTCCATCCCGGTTATCGGGAAACGCCCGAACAGCTTCAGGAAAAATTCCGGCGCATTACCGGGCGCGGATGAAACGCATGAACCAACGACTCGATCCGGATTGAATTGGCGTGGATTAGGCGGCGTTGGCCAAGACTCATAGCCTGGACGAGGCCAAAGGCCACAGTCTAACGGTCGTTCTCTCCGGCGCAAAGCGCCGCCACGAATTTGCTTGCCGTTCAAAAAACGGCACTTCGCGCCGGAAGTTTTAACCTATTTTCCTCAGTTGAAGCCTCTGAAAACCTTTGTTCTTCGCGTAACCGTTTGCCTTCTCCCGCTCGGCGGTGAAGGACTCCCCGGCAGGGGCGGGAGCGGGTGTCCTTTATTGCTCTCTAAATCATTATTCTTCAGATTTTGCAACGGGCTTGACCACGCAGGCATGACCGCCATTTTTCTCGATATAACGCTGGTGTTCCTCGGCCGCTAACTCCATGCCGACATAGGCGATGATCTGGGTCACGGCGGGCTTTTCCGAGTTCCGTCCGAAATTGGCACGTAGGCGTTCGGCGATTTCGGCCTGTTTCGCGGAGTGCGTGAAAATCGCCGAGCGGACGCTTTCCCCTGTTTCGTCGCCCTGACGGTCGAAGGAAGTCGGATCGTGGCACTGCCAGAACAGATTAACCAAGGTTTCATAGGAAACCCTGGATGGGTCGAAATCCACCTGCACCACTTCAATGCGTGCTGATGGGGTGGAGCCGTCGCTGCCTGTTGCATGGCCGACGCGCGCATCCACTACTCCTTCCGCTTCGCGGAAAAACGCTTCGGCTCCCCAAAAGCATCCAGCGCCAAATGTTGCCTGCTCCAAAATCATTGCATTCTTTCCTGCCATCGGGAAGCAGCCGGGTACCCACATTGCGGGCCGACCGCCGGCCCACTACTGTCATTTCACGTTTTTCAGCCAACTGTCAACGACGGATTTATTGGCCGCGACCCACGTCTTCGCCGCATCGGCGGGAGACGCTTTGTCTACTTCAATTTTTTTGATCAGACTGTTGAGCGCGCCGGGATCAATGGCGACATCGTTTAGGAAAGCCGCGATTTTCGGTGCGTCCTTTTCAAGCCGCTTGGCGTGCAGGATATAGACTTTGGCATCGGGAAACGCGCTGGTGATCTTGCTCTTGTTCAGCCAGTCAGCGTCTTCCGTCGGGCTGATGAATTTCCATTTGCCATTCGGATTGTAGTCCGGATCGCCTTTCTTGTTGTCTTGGGCATAGCCGTCGAACGCAGGTTCTTCCAGGCGGCGCAGATCATAGGCCGCGAAAATCCAGTCCGGAGTGTAGGCGTAAAACAGAACGCCGGTTTTCGCCTTGAACGCGGCGTCGATTTTGGCGTAAGTGACCGACGCCTCGGTGGAGACTATTTCAAACAATGGGCGGAAACCGTAGTCCTTGGCCTTTATTTCGCTGATGTAGGTGGATTCCCAGCCCGCCGGTCCGACAAGAAATTCCGGCTTGCCGCCCTGAAAGGAAAATAACTTGGCGATTTCAGGTTTCGCAAGGTCATAGACCGATTTCACGTTGTGCTGGTCCTGAATGTAACCCGGAATATAGAAACCCTGTTCGCCGGTATAGGGGTTTTTGGTGGGAATGAGGGTTTCCGCGCTACCCTTGGCGACATATCGCGCCCACCCGGCTGCTTGGTTCGGTAGCCAAACGTCGCACAAAACGTCTACGGAACCATCGTTCTTGCCGGCGCTTCCCCAGAGAATCGGCAGGTCCGCCGCGAGAAACGATACATCACCGTCAAGGCGGGTTCGGATGACCTCGGCGAGCACGTGCTGAATGGCGACGGCGCCGGTCCAGTTCTGTTCGCCGATAACGACCTTGTCGGCAGCTTGGCTAACGTTGGAAAGACCGCTGAGCAACAGGCTGAAACTGAAGAGAGGCGCGAGAAAATAGCGTTTCATGACATTACGTCCTTTGCTTTTGGTTAAAATCAGTGTTTGATGTAACGACGGTTTTTCCGCATTGCCTTTTGAATGATGCGATCGGGCACGAGTGCGCAAAAAACAATTGCCAGCCCCGCGAGAAAGCCGGCACCGCCCTGAATGTTGCGCAAGGCGGTTACGACGTCGTAACCCAGGCCACCAGCACCGATGAGCGCGGCGATGACGACCATGGAAAGGCTCATGACGATCGTCTGGTTGATTCCCAGCAGCAATGACGGCAACGCCAACGGTAGCTCCACCTTGACGAGAACCTGCCAAGGCGTTGCCCCGTGCGCATAGGCCGCCTCTATCGTAGAGGATGGAACTTCCCGAATGCCCAGGGTGGTGAGGCGGATCATCGGTGGAATGGCAAAAATCACGGTAGCGACCACCGCCGGCGTTTTGCCGACGGAAAAAAATGCCACTGCTGGAATGAGATACACGAAGCTCGGCAGCGTCTGCATGACGTCTAGTAGCGGCGAGAGGCTCTTGCGCAGAAACGCCGAGCGCGCCGCCAGAATGCCGACGGGAATGCCAAGCACGATGGCGATCAGCACTGCCGCGCCAACCAGTGAAACCGTGACGATGGTTTGCGCCCATAAACCGAACAGTAGCGTATAGGCCAGTGCCGCAACGGTGAGAAGGAAAACGGAAGGCCCGGCGAATTGCCAGGCGGCGAAAAGCAGAACAAACACGGGTACGGGCCAGGGTAGCCAAGTCAAACAGATATTAATGCTTTCGATGACCGTCCGAACTGCAATGACGATTCCCGTAAAGGCGGCGGCAAAAGTGATTTGCATCCAGGCAATAGCCTTGTCGAGATAGGCGCTAACCAAGGAAAACAAGGTTTTGTCTTTCAGCGGCGCCAGTAAGGCGATGGCGTGCCCGGTATCGAAAACACGCAGCAGGATGAGAACGTAAATGGCCCAGGAGACGGCCAGCGCCGAAACGAGTTCCCGCGCGACCGCAGTATTGTGCCGGACAGGGATGAGACGCGCTGCCAAAAAAACAGCTGCAAAAGTCGCTGTTCGCGGCCAGGATCCCGCCGCCGCACCAGCGGCGGCCATGGCTAGAGCGCCGGCTTCGACCAACGTCCCAGCCCAGAACAGCCCAGGCCGGGAAGGAGCGTATCGGGGTGGTCCCAAGAGAAGGCGCCTCGCCAGCCTGTCCGGAATTTCGGCGACTTCCGGGCTGGCATGGGAAGCAGCGACGGTAGAATGCGGAATTTCCGCAGCTGGAATCCGGGAAACTGCGGGGAGCGGTATTTTCGAGACGCTTGCTTCGATGCCGCGAAAGAAATTCGCGACTCCGGCATCCGCCGGGTGCCTAACGACGTCTTCCCCCTCGCCAATCTGGACGATCCGGCCGTCGCGCAACAGCGCCACCCGGTCGGCCATGCGTAGCGCCTCCGCCGGGTCGTGGGTAACAATGATGGTGGTGATGCGTCGGGAACGGACCATGTCGAGCAATTGATCTTGCAGGTCGCGGCGGATAGTCGGATCAAGCGCCCCGAAGGGCTCGTCCATCAGCAAAATGCCGGGATTGCCGACTAGCGCCCTGGCGAGGCCCACGCGTTGCTGCATTCCACCCGAAAGTTCTTCCGGGAATCGATGCAGCGCATTTCCAAGGCCAACCAACGCCAGTTGTTCAGCGGCGCGACTGCGATTCGAGCGCGAATCGTACCCGCGCAATTCCAGCGGCAGCATCACGTTTTCCAATGCCGAACGATGCGGCAGCAAGCCAAAATGCTGGAACACCATGCCCATCCGACGGGAGCGCAACGCGCCGAGCTGTCGCCGGGACAATGCCTTCAACTCCTGACCATCAACCACAACGGAACCAGAGGTCGGCTCGATCAGTCCATTGATGTGCCGCAACAACGTCGATTTTCCGCTACCGGAAGCGCCCATCAACGCGAAAACTTCACCCTCGTGAATTTCCAGGTTAATGTCGGCAATCGCCGTTACGGGATCGGGGCCATGATATTGCTTGAGCAGATTGCGTAGTTCGATGATTACGGGCGGATTGAATGGCATCAGCGCGTCTCTGTTTTTTTAGGTAACGATCACCAAGAGAGATTCAAAGCATGGTTTGACTATTTATCAGCAGAGACGTGCTGTCAAATACAATTTTTGAATAAAGATATTCATCCTGAAAACCTCGGTCAAAAAATGGGATTTGAGGCCTCCCCCTCAAATAATATATATATAACTCGATAATTTAAAACAACAAGGTTGCGCATGAAACCGACAGGATCACCTTCTCGGTGAGCAAACGTTGAAGGAGTCGATCTCGATTGACCGCGCTGGAAACAACGAATCCATCGAAAAAACAGTACCTTGCTGAACACCATGCTTTCACCAGACGGGTGAATACGATTTTTGCCGGAAGGCCGGCATATTGCGAATCCGCCGGACAGGCTTTCCCGGCAACCCGTCCGTTCAACCAGCGCCGCAACGCGCATCGTTTCCCGATGGTTTTCCGTCCGCCGACGCGGGAAAGACGCAAACCCTCTCGACGCAAACCCTCTCCCGGATTCCGCAAGAAAGCGGATAGGCCGAATCGGCAGGCTGTCATAACAGCGCGTAAGCATATCAAATCTATTTCGTTTGCCGTTGGTGTCCTCTTTGTTAATTTTGTTGTGTCATCAGCGGCAGTCTTTCGACCAGTCGCTTCTCTCAAAGGATTGATACGGCACTATTATTACCATGAATGCAAGCAAACGCACCGCCGCTCCAGTTCCAAGCCAATACAGCGCCGAAGAGCTTTCCGTGCTTTATCGCCGGCGCAGGATTTCTCCAGTGGAAGTCGTGAAGGCGATTTTGGAACACATCGGTACCCACAACCCTCTCCTGAACGCCTTTGCCTACCTTGACGCCGACGCGGCGCTGGCCGCCGCGCGCCAATCCGAGCAGCGCTGGCGTGACGGCGCGCAGTTGAGCGAACTCGACGGCATTCCGGTGACCGTCAAGGATTTGCTCCTCGCCAAGGGCTGGCCCACCTTGTACGGCAGCCGCGTGGTCGACCCGAACCAGGATTGGAACGAGGATTCGCCCGCCGTCGCGCGCTTGCGCGAACACGGCGCCGTCCTGCTGGGCAAAACGACGACGGCCGAATTTGGCTGGAAAGGTTTCGGCGACAGTCCGCTCACCGGGATCACGCGCAATCCCTGGAACCCGGCGCATACGCCGGGAGGGAGCAGTGCCGGCGCGGCGGCCGCGGCGGCCATCGGTTTCGGGCCGCTGCATGTCGCCTCCGACGGCGGCGGCTCCGTCCGGCAGCCGGCGGCCTTCAGCGGCGTTTTCGGGTTCAAGCCGTCATTTGGCCGGGTGGCCTGTTATCCCGCCGCGCGCAACGGCACGCTTTTCCACGTCTCGCCGCTGACGCGCACGGTGCGCGACGCCGCCTTGCTGCTGAACGCGATTGCCCGGCCCGACGCGCGCGATCCTCACGCGCTTCCCCCGGACGACCGGGACTGGCGCGCCGGCATCGAGCAAGGCGTCACGGGGCTGCGCATCGCCTACAGTCCCGACCTGGGGTACGCCAAGGTCGACCCGGAAATCGCCGGACTCGTCGCCAGGGCCGTGAAGGTCTTCGGCGAGCTGGGGGCGAAGGTCGAACAGACCGCGCCGCCCATCGAGGAATCCTTGCACGACATTCTTCGCGTCTTCTCCGCCACCGCCGCCGCGCGGCTTTTCGAAACCTTGCCGCAAGAGCGTCTTTCCCTGGCCGAACGCGGTTTCCAGGAAGTCGCCGAACAAGGAAGGCAAATCGGCGCGACGCGTTACCTCGCCGCCGTGCAGGCCCGCGAAGCCTTTACGCGCGCCTGGAACGCGTTCTTCGAAAAATGGGATCTCCTGTTGACGCCGACAACGGCCACGGCGGCCCCGCCGGTGGAACAAGGCGCCACCGATCCGCGTTCGGCGACGTCCCCGTTCACCTATCCGTTCAACCTGACGCAGCAACCCGCCGCCTCGATCCCCATCGGATTCACCGCGAACGGATTGCCCGTCGGCTTGCAGATCGTCGGCGCGCGTTACCGGGACGATCGGGTCTTGCGCGCCGCGCGCGCCTACGAACGCGGATTCCCGTTCGCCACGACCGATACGGTCCGCTGATTCTTGTTTTTTCCTGGAGGAACATTTCATGTCACCCACGTTTTTTTCCATCTTCCCACGCGGATCGTTCCGCCGCTGGATCGGCCACCTCGCCAGTTTCGCCTTCGCCAGCCTTTCGGCCATTCCCGCCGTCTCCGCCGAGTCCGTCGTCATCGGAGAGGGCCTGTCGGTCGGCTGGGCGCAATTTTTCATCGCCGACGCCGAAAAGCTCTGGGAAAAGCAGGGGCTGGAAGCCAGTTCCGTGATTTTCCCGAGCGGACGCCTGGTGCTGGACGCGGTCGTCGGCGGGCGCGTCACCTTCGGCACGGCGGCCGAAACGCCGGTCGTGTTTTCCACGCTCAACGGTTTGCCGGTGCGCATCATCGCCACGCTGCAGAACGGCGGCGGCAAACCCCATGAACCCTTCGCGCTGGTCGCCAACCAAAGCATCCAGAGCGCGCGGGACATCAAGGGAAAACGCATCGGCTATTCGCAAGGCACGAACGCGCATTACTATCTTGCCAAGCTGCTGGATTCCGTCGGGCTGAAGTTTTCCGACATCCAGGCGACCAGCCTCACGCCCTCGGATTTCGTCACCGCCACGGTCAATGGCACGCTCGACGGTTTCATCTGGACAGAGCCTTTCGCTTCGCAGGCCATCGCGCTGAGCAAGGGATCGCTGCACGCCATCGCCTCTCCCGGTCTTTACAAGAGCATTTCCGCCGTCATCACGCTGCAAAAGACGATCGACGAGAAACCCGAGCTTTTGCGCAAGGGCTTGCTGGCCTTGATCGCGGCGGACGCGGAAATCCGGGCGAATCCCGAGAAATCCATCCAGACCGTCTCCACCCGCCTCAACTTCGATCTGGCGCTGGCCAGGGATTACTGGCCCAAACTGAACCTGGGCCTTGGCCTGGACAAGGCCGAGATCGTGCGCGAACTGGAAAGCCAGGCGAAATGGGCGATCGAGAACAAACTGGTGCGGCCCGACGCCCGGATCCCCGATTTCAACCAGGTCGTCGTCGAAGGCTTTCTTCCCGCCCAGCGCTAATCATGACAGCCGCCGCCGCCTTGATCGCCGTCGCGCCGGATGACGCCGAAATTCCGGAGGAGATATCCGGAGATCATGCGTCATCGTCGGCGGGTCGTCGGAAAACGCCCGCGACCGAGGGCCGCATCCTTATCTCGAAGGTCTCGATCGGGTTCAAGGACCGCAAGGGCAGGCACACCCACGCGGTCGAGGATATCGATATCGCCATCGAGCCGGGCGAGTTCGCGGCGCTGATCGGGCCTTCCGGATGCGGCAAGTCGACCTTGCTCAACGCGGTCGCGGGTTTCGTTTCCCCCGTGGCGGGAAGCATTCTCGTCGATTCCGTCCGGATCACGAAGCCGCTTCCCTCCATCGGGACGGTTTTCCAGAATTTCGCCCTGTTTCCGTGGCTGACGGCCGTCGGCAACGTCGAGTTCGCGCTGAAGCAATTCAGGCTTCCACGCGACGAGCGCCGGCAAAGAGCGCTTCTGGCGCTGGCCGAAGTCGGGCTGGCCGAGCACGCGGAAAAATATCCCGGCCAGTTGTCCGGCGGGATGAAACAGCGCGTCGCGATAGCGCGCACGCTGGTTTTCGGTCCCAGCGTCTTGTTGATGGACGAACCGTTCGGCGCGCTTGACGCGCAGACGCGCCTTTCAATGCAAGGGCTTTTGCTCGACTTGTGGGAAAAGCGGCGATCGAGCGTCCTGTTCGTCACCCACGATGTCGATGAGGCGCTGATCCTCGCCGACGTGGTTTACGTCATGTCCGCCGCTCCGGGACGAATCACGCGGCGGATCGTTGTCGATACGCCCCGCCCGCGCGCCGTCGATCGGCTCGATCAGGCTTTCCTGAACCGGCGCGCGGAAATCATCGGACTTTTGCAACAGCAGCCGTCGCCCTTGTGATGTCTCTTGAAATGAAAGGAAAGAATCCCATGAGTCGCCTTGGAAATCTCGCCGCCGGGTTTTTCGTGTTTTCCGCCTTCCTGCTTCCCGCGGCTCCCGCGAGCGCCGCCGATACGGGCAAGCTCATTTTCGGCCAGACGCCGCCCGGCGGCAGCCTGCAAAGCGCGCACATCGCCATTGCCCTGGAAAAAAACCTGTTCAGGGACGTTGGACTCGAGGTTGAAATCGTGCGTTTTCCCAGCGGACGACGCGGCCTGGAAGCCATCGTCGGCGGACAGATCGACCTTGCCTACATGGCCGAATATCCACCCGCCATCGCCGCGCTCCAGAAACAGGATTTCGCGGTAATCACGCAACTGGGAAAATTCGTCGGCAACCGCGTCATCGGGCGCGGCGATCTCGGCTTTGCATCCCTGAAGGATATCGCGGGAAAAAAGATCGGCACCTCGGTTGGCACGAACGCCGAATTCTTCACGCAGCTTACCCTGGAAAAAACAGGCGCCCAGGCGGAGATCGTCAATATCAATCCACCCGACATCATCGCGGCGCTCGACCGGGGCGACATCCAGGTCGCCATTCCGTTTCCGGATTATTACGACAAGGCGCGCGAAGCCCTGGGTTCCCGCTACCGCGAAGTCATCAGCAAGGATTATGAATCCTACAATGTCGTGTCGGCCTCGGGAAAAATCCTCCGGGAGCGTCCTGGCGACGTCAGGAAATTCCTGGCGGCGCTCATCAAGGCCGATGACATCATCCGCAACGATCCCGCCGACGCCAAGGCGACGATCCTTGCCGCCTCGCAGGGGGCCTTGAACGCCGCGGTCATCGACAAGCTGTGGCCGGAATACCGGTACGCCCTGGGGTTCGACGACGCCTTCCTCGATCTCGTCGCGGCCGAGGCCAAATGGCTGGAATCCAGGGGCATCATCAAGGGCGCGAGCATCGACCGCGCGGGATTGCGGGCTTACATCGCCGACGGCCCCATTGGCTCTCTTTCGCCCAGGCTCAACCGTCTCTCGAAGTAATCCCGCGAGCCAAGCGGCGCCTTCCCATGAACGTGGAGCACCCGATGACGAACGACCTTCTCGAAACCCTGAAACATAAACGCTTCGCCCTGAAGCCCGAGATTCTTCTCACGCGGAACGGCCCCCGGAAAAATCACGCCCTGGCCGTCGAGGATGGCCGGGTGGTCTTCGCCGGCCCCCTCCCGGAATTGAGTCCCACCGACGCGGCAAGCGCCTTGTCGCTCCCCGGCCACGCCATCGTTCCGGGGTTCATCGACGCGCACACGCATCTTGGGCAAACCTTCGGCAAGATACTGATCGGTGGCGAGCCGGCCCAGATCTGGCGGCGGCTGTGGGTGCCGATGGAGAACGCCCTCGACGACGAGGCGGCCTATGTCTCCGCGAAATGGCAATTCCTCGAACAGTTGCGCGGCGGATTCACCGGCGTCGTCAACTACGCGCTGAACGACTCGTCGCGGAACGCGGCGGTACACCGCGCGGCCGAGGAGACCGGCATCCGTCTGCGCTCGTCCGCCGGCCTCGACGAATTCGACGGTGAAGCCGCGTCCGGCGGCGCGGCGCGTTCCCTGGCGGAAATCCTGGCGCGCATCGACGCGCACATCGAGGAAACGGCCCACTACGCGCGCGTCACGCCCTCGGTTTCGAGCAGCAGTTTTTTTGGCAACCGCCCGGAAACGCTCGCGGCGATCAGCGAGCACGCCAGCAAGCGCGGGATCCTCTATCAACTCCACGCCAACGAGCATTTCCCGGAGGTGCACGACTGTATTCTCGCGTCTGGAAAACGTCCGCTGGAGTTGCTCAACGAGACCGGCGTGCTCGGGCCGCATGTGCTGATCCATCACGCCACCTTGGCCACCGACCGGGAAGTCGCCCTGCTGCGCGAGACGGGCGCGGCGGTTGCCTACAATCCCGTCGCCAGCGAGTGGAAAGGCAACGCGGTCGCGCCGGCCCTGGCCTTTGCCGCGCATGGCGTCCGTTTCGGCCTGGGTTCCGACAATACCCGTTTCGATGGATTCAGGACGCTCGACGCGGCGGAGCATGCCCAGCGTCTTGCCTTCGGCCTGCGGACGGCGGACTTCTCGGCGGGCGCGGGATGGACATGGGTCGACGCCATTACGCGAGGCTCCGCCGACGCGGCGGGATGGAGCGACGTTGGCGTGCTGGAGCCGGGCGCTCGCGCCGATTTCCTGATCCTCGACACCGACCGACCGGAAACCCAGCCCTCATGGGATTTCGAGTGGGAACTCGTGCGTTATTACAACAGGGACCAGATCGTCGCCGTGCTTGTCGATGGACGGCCCGTCCTGGCCGCGGGCCAGCCCGTCGGCTGGGATGGACGGGAATTCGTCAGACAGTACCGGGAACTGGCCGTCCGTGTCGGCTCCGTGCCCGGAATCAAGCGCGTACACGGCGCGTCCGACCTGTACCGTCCGAAAACAGCCCAAAAGTAGGAGGCAGTCACCTTGAATCCGACACAATTTTTTGGAAGAAATTATCGGATGACCCGAAGCGTTTCCCACCCCGTCATTCCCGCGCAGGCGGGAATCCAGAAAAGGCGCGGAATACTGGATTCCCGCCTGCGCGGGAATGACAGGTATCTTGACCGCCTCGTCTCGAAAAAAGCGAGAGGGGGCACGAAAGCATGGCCTGATATCCAGAAGACAGAGGACAGAGGACAGTCAATTACCGGCGCTACGCGCCGCAAGAATTACTGTCTTCAGTCATCTGTCTTCTGTCCTCTGATTGGATGGGCGGCAAGCTGGTATGAAAACCTGCCCATCGAGTTCTTGCTTTCCAGCGTGACCGACAGTAGGGCCGGCATCCTGCCGGCCATTCATCAACCCTGGCCGGCAGGATGCCGGCCCTGCTTGCCGCCCGAAGGGACGGCGTTTCAAACCGGAGCGAGTTACGATGAACAATCTTTGCATCAGATTCCGCGACGCCATCCTGCCGATCGCGGGCATCATCGCCGCCTGGCAGCTTCTCGCCGCCTTGCGCATCGTCAATCCCGTCCTCTTTCCCTCGCCTGTCCAGGTGTTCTTCGCGGCGGGCGAAATGATCCGCTCCGGCGTACTGTGGACTGACGCCCTGGTATCGCTGCGCCGGGCCGCGACCGGTTTTTTCATCGGCGCGACGCTCGGTGTGCTGACCGGGCTGCTGACCTCGCGCGTCAGGATTTTCTCCATCGGCCTGAATCCCTTGTTCAACCTGCTGCGGCCGATTCCGGCCATCGCCCTGGTGCCCGTCGCCGTCGTCTGGTTCGGGATCGGCGAGCAGTCGAAATACTTCGTCATCGCGTACAGCGTTTTCCTGGCCGTGTGGCTCAGCACGCATCACGGCATGGAGCACGTGCCGGACATATATATCCGGGCGGCGCGATCCCTGGGCGCCTCGCGCGGACTCGAATTTTTCCAGGTCGTCATTCCGGCCTCCGCGCCGCACATCTTCGCCGGTCTGCGCTTCGGCGCCGCCCTGTCCTTCCTCAGCCTGGTCGCCGCCGAACTGACCGGCGCCTCCGCGGGCATCGGTTACCGCCTGGAGGAGGCGCGGCAATACATCCTGGTCGACCGGATGTTTGTCGGCCTGGTGGAGTTGGGCGTTCTCGGCGCGACACTGGACTCCATCTTTGTCTGGATCGGCCACAGGCTCGTCCACTGGGAACAGGCTTGAGCGGGAGATTGGCGACAACCCGGAAGGGATGTCGCTCCAACCATCCGTGGGGCCGGCATCTTGCCGGCGGGGTCATGAAGTTCATCAATGTGAATGGCCGGCAGGAAGCCGGCCCCATGTGCCGCTCCTTTCGGGCGGCGTTTCAAGCGGAGCGGTTTTACGATGAAACTTTCTCTTTCGATAGGCAAAACCGGGAATCTTTCCGGCGCCGGATTCGGGCAGCTATTCTGGCGGCTGTTCGGGCGGCTGAATCCTTACCGGCGCGACAACGACTCCCCGAGGCATCATCCGGGCATGAGTGTCGAGGATAAGCGGAGCGAAACCACGGAGAGAACGCCTCTCCACGGTTCGCCGGACGAGCGCGCGGCGCGCGCGCTCGCCGAGCCTGGAGGCCCGCTGATCGAATGCCGGGCGCTGACGCATACCTATCACACCCGGCTGGGTACGCGAATCACGGCCATCGCGGATGTCACGCTCGCCATCGACGCCGGCGAGTTCGTCTGCCTGCTGGGCCCCAGCGGCTGCGGCAAAACGACCCTGCTCAACATGGTGGCGGGTTTCCTGGCGCCGACAGCGGGCGAACTGCGCCTGGACGGCAAGGCCATCCACGGCCCCGATCCGGATCGCGGTGTCGTATTCCAGGATTATTCGCTCTTTCCGTGGCTGACCGTGGAAAGCAACATCGCCTACGGCCTGCTCATGGCGGGGATGTCGGCGGAAAGGCGCAAGGCCGAGGTCGGGGCGCTTCTCGATCTCGTGGGTTTGCCGCACATCGGCGCGCAGTATCCGTTCGAGCTTTCCGGCGGCATGAAGCAGCGCGTGGCGATCGCCCGCGCCCTGGCGACCCATCCGGCGGTGCTGCTCATGGATGAACCGTTCGCCGCACTGGACGCCATGACGCGCGAGAGCCTGCAACGGCAATTGCTGGACATCTGGACACGCACCCGAAAGACGATCCTCTTCGTCACGCACAACATCAGCGAGGCCATCTTTCTTTCCTCGCGCATCGTCGTGCTGTCTTCCAGGCCGGGACGCATCGTGGAAGACATTCGCCTGCCGGAGGATTCCCGTCCGAGAAAGCGGACATCGCCGGAATTCAACCGGCTCTACGAACGCCTGGCCCAGGCCATCGGCGTGGAGGGCAGCGAATGAGCGCCACACTTGCGTTGAACGCGCTGAAGGCAAGGACCCGGGCGCTGGGCAAACAAATCCTCGGGCAGAATTTCCAGCTTGGCGCCCTGGGTTTGCTGGCCTTCGTCGTTCTTTGGGAAAGCGTCAGCCGCAGCGGCTGGATCAATCCCATCATGTTGCCCGCGCCTTCCGTGGTCGCCCGTTCGGCCGTCGATCTGATCGCCAGCGGTGAATTGATCCGCCACGTACTCAGTAGTTTGTGGCGCGCCTTCCTGGGTTTCGCCATTGGCTCCTTCCTGGGGCTTGCGCTGGGTATCCTCATGGCGCGCCTGCCCGGAGTCCACTGCTTGCTGAATCCGCTGGTGCAGATCTTTCGCGCCATTCCCTCGCTGGCCTTCGTGCCGCTGGCGATTTTCTGGTTCGGGATCGGGGAAATTTCCAAGATCGTCCTCATCGCGTTCGGCGTTTTCTTCCCGGTCTGGGTCAACACCTACCTTGGCACGCGCGACACGAATCCCTTGTTCAGCCGCGCCGCCGCGAGCCTGGGAGCGCGCGGCTGGCGCATGTTGATCTTCCTCATCCTGCCCGCCGCGCTTCCGTTCATCATCGCCGGCGTGCGCATTGCCCTCGGCAGCGCGCTGGTCTTGCTCGTGGCCTCGGAACTGACCGGCGCGCAGTTCGGCGTGGGCTACCTGATCCAGCTATCGCAGCAGGTTTTCCGCGTGGATCACATGTTCGTCGGGCTGATTACCCTGGGACTCCTGGGTTTTCTGTTCGATTACGCGTTCGTTTGCGGCCTGCGGAAATTCCTGCCCTGGTATGGCGCCGAAAACGGCCAGGCCAACGGAACGCGCTGATCCGGCGAACTTGCGCCGAATCATGGATAAAACTTCACGCTAACCAAGCCTTTGGACACTTGATGAAAACCACCACGGATGTTTCCTTCGATTTGCGCCTCGAAACCCTTGCCAGGCGCTATCGCGCGGGCGAGACCACGCCCCGGCGGCTCGTGGCCCAACTGCGCGAAAAGGCGCTCGCTCTCGACGACGAGTACCACGCTTTCATCCATCTCCTGAGTCCAGAGGAGCTGGAGCCTTATCTTGCCGTGCTCGATGAGCGTCATCCCGAGACTTTGCCGCTCCACGGCGTTCCCTTCGCCATCAAGGACAGCCTCGACCTCGCGGGCATTCCCACCACCGCTGCCTGCCCGGCGTTTGCCTACACGCCGAAGACTTCCGCCGCCATCGTGCGCCGGCTCGTCGAATTGGGCGCGGTGCCGATCGGGAAAACCAATCTTGACCAATTCGGCACCGGGGTGAACGGCACGCGTTCGCCCTATGGCGAATGCAGGAACAGCGTTCATCCGGATTATCCCTCCGGCGGATCGAGTTCCGGCTCGGCGCTGGCGGTCGCCCTGGGCCTCTCCAGCTTCGCGCTGGGCACCGACGTCGGCGGCAGCGGCAGAGTGCCCGCCGCGCTGAACAATCTGGTGGGACTGAAAACGAGCCGAGGGATTATTTCAGATGCCGGTCATGTCCCTATTTGCCGCTCGCTGCAATGCATCACCTATTTCACGAGCACCGCCGCCGAGGCGAGTCGCCTGCTCGCGCTGACCGCTCTTGCCGCGCCCGACCCGGAGGACGCGTACAGCCGCGCCAATCCGGCGTGGAATGACGGCAAGGACTTTCCGGCCATCCCCAGGGTTTTCCGGTTTGGTCTTCCCCGAGAACCCGAATTCATGGGCTGCGCCGAAAGCGCCGCGATCTTCGCGCGAGCCGTGGAGCATCTGCGAGCCATTGGCGGATCGCCCGTCGAAATCGACTTCGCGCCCTTCCTGGAAACCACGCGCCTGCTGTTCGGCGGCCCGTGGCTGGCGGAACGGTACAGCGGCCGCCTTGGCGCGTTCATGGAAAGCAATCCGGAAGCCTTGCTCCCGGTGATCCGCGAAGTGCTGGCGCCCGCTCCCAAAATCACCGGTATCGCCACTTTCCGCGCCCTGCATCGCCTGCAGGAATTGAAAGCGGAATGCGACCGCCTCATCGCGGGCCTCGACTTCGTTCTCACGCCCGCCTACCCGCGTCCGGTGACGCTCGCCGAACTACACGCCGAGCCGGTCCAGCGCAATCTGGACCTGGGCTACTATTCCAGCTTCATCAACCTGCTCGATTACGCCGCCGTCGCCGTCCCCGCCGGTTTCTTGCAAAACGGCCTGCCCTCCGGCCTGACCCTGTTCAGCCAGGCGTTCAGCGATCAGTGTTTGCTCTCGTTCGCGCATGCCTTGCAAAAGGAATCCCGCTTGCCGCTGATCGGAGGCAACGTGCTGGCCGAATCCATCTGAGCGTTCAAGTCACTGAACAGGAAAGAGGTCAGTGACATGACGCTTCAGTAATTTTGCCGCTCGAAGGCCTTGCGACTTTCCACATTGATGATGTCGAGGCATTGCCGCTTGATGTGGATGAAAGCGTCCTCGGTGGTGATGTCTCGATGGCGTGGCCGGGAAAGCTCGATGGCAATGTCCGCGATGATTCTGCCCGGCCCGGCGCTCATCACCAGTACGCGGTCGGCCATGAAAACCGCCTCGTCGATGTCGTGGGTCACGAAAACCACCGTGGTGCCGATGCGGCTCCAGATGTGCAGCAGATTTTCCTGCATGATGGCGCGCGTCTGGGCATCGAGCGCGCCGAAGGGTTCA
>JAISNE010000330.1 GCA_031276375.1 Accumulibacter sp. | reverse complement strand
CTGCTGGTCAAGCTGGCCGAGGCGTCCGCCGTTCCGGAAACGATCCGGCGCATGTTCGCCGGCGATCGCCTCAACGCCACCGAGGATCGCGCCGTCCTGCACGTGGCCCTGCGGCGTTTCTCGGCGCCGTTTCCGGACGCGCGGCTGGACGTGATGCCGGATGTGCTGGCGACTCGCGCGCGGATGGCCGAATTCGCCGAGCTGCTGCGCGCGGGCCGGGGCCAGGGGCATCAAGGGACGGCGATCCGCGACGTGGTGAATATCGGCATCGGCGGTTCCGACCTGGGGCCGAAGATGGTGAACCAGGCGTTGCGCTCGCTGGCGCACCCGGCGCTGGGCGTGCATTACGTCTCGAATCTCGACGGCGCCCAACTGGCCCCGTTGTTGCAGACGCTCGATCCGCGCTCGACGCTGTTCATCGTCGTCAGCAAGACGTTTACCACGCAGGAAACCATGCTCAACGCCGAGACGGCGCGCAACTGGCTGCAAGCCAATCTCGGCGACGGGATCGATCTGGCCCGCCATTTCGCCGCGGTTTCCAGCAAGCCCGAACGCGCGGTCGCGTTCGGCGTCGCGCCGGAGCGCGTGTTTCCGATCTGGGATTGGGTCGGCGGGCGCTACTCGCTGTGGTCGGCGGTCGGGCTGTCGCTGATGATCGCCATCGGGCCGCACGCGTTCGACGAGCTGCTGCACGGCGCCGAGCGCATGGACGAGCATTTCCGGACGGCGCCGCTGGCGCGGAATCTACCGGTAACGATGGGGTTGATCGGTCTCTGGAACACCAATTTCCTCGGCGCGGCGAGCAACGCGGTTCTCCCCTACAACGAATCGCTCAAGTACCTGCCGTCCTTCCTGCAACAGCTCGAAATGGAGAGCAACGGCAAATCGGTCGGTCTCGACGGCGCGCCCGTGGGCAGCGCGACCTGCCCGATCGTCTGGGGAGAGCTTGGCAACAACGGCCAGCACGCTTTCTTCCAGCTTCTGCATCAGGGCGGACGGCTGGTGCCCTGCGACTTCATCGCTTCGGTGCGTTCCGATTATCCCTTGCCGGGCCATCAGGAAGCCTTGTTGTCGAACTGTTTCGCGCAGAGTTCCGCGCTGGCGTTCGGCAAGACGGCGGACGAAGTACGGGAGAGCATGGAGAAGGAGCGGTTGACGCCGGAACGGATCGCCAACCTGCTGCCGCACCGCGTCTTCGCGGGCAACCAGCCGTCGTCGACGCTGCTTCTGAAAAGCCTGTCCCCGGCGACGCTGGGGGCGCTGGTGGCGCTTTACGAGCACAAGGTGTTCGTCCAGGGCGCGATCTGGGGCATCAATTCGTTCGACCAGTGGGGCGTGGAACTCGGCAAGGCGGTGGCCAGCCGGATCCTTCCCGCCTTCGCGGACCCGTCGCTGGCCTCGGCCTTCGATTCGTCTACGCAGGCCTTGCTGGCGTATTGCCGCAAGCAATCCTGAGCCAACAATGATTTCGGGGAGGGGCAAAAAATGAATGTCACAACCGTTTCCACCGTGCCCGTCGCGGGGCAAAAACCGGGCACCTCCGGCCTGCGCAAGAAGGTCAAGGTCTTCGCCCAGCCGGGCTATGTGGAGAATTTCGTCCAGTCGATCTTCGACACGCTCTCCGGGCAGGAGGGCAAAACCCTGGTGCTCGGCGGCGACGGCCGCTATTTCAACGACACGGCGATCCAGACGATCCTGCGCATGGCCGCCGCCGCCGGATTCGGCAAGGTCATGGTCGGGCGGGACGGCATCCTGTCCACCCCGGCGGCGAGCGCGGTGATCCGCAAGCACGCGGCGTTCGGCGGCATCATCCTTTCCGCCAGCCACAATCCCGGCGGCCCCGACGGCGACTTCGGGATCAAGTACAACCTCGCCAACGGCGGGCCGGCCAACGAGACCTTCACCGAGGCGGTGTACCGGCGCACCCAGTCGATCGATATCTACAAATATATCGACGCGCCGGACATCGATCTTGGCGCGCTGGGCGAAACGGCGATCGGCGGCATGGTCGTGCAAGTCATCGATCCGGTGGCCGATTACGCCGCCTTGCAGGAAACGCTGTTCGATTTCGAGCGAATCGCGGCGCTGCTCGCGCGGCCCGAATTCCGCATGCGTTTCGACGCGATGCACGCGGTGACCGGGCCGTATGCCAAGGCGATCATCGAGGGACGTCTTGGCGCGCCGGCCGGAACGGTGGTCAATGGCGTTCCGCGGCCCGATTTCGGCGGCGGCCATCCGGATCCCAATCCAGTGCATGCCGCCGATCTGGTGGCGGCGCTGGCCGATCCCGGCTCCGGGCTGTCCTTCGGCGCCGCCTCGGACGGCGACGGCGACCGCAACATGATCGTCGGCCGCGATTTCATCGTCAGCCCGAGCGACAGCTTGGCCGTGCTCGCCGCCAACCACGCATGCGTTCCGGCCCATGCCGGCGGGCTGGCGGGCGTGGCGCGCTCGATGCCGACCAGTTGCGCGGTCGATCGCGTGGCCCGCGCTCTCGGCATTCCCTGTTTCGAGACGCCGACCGGGTGGAAATTCTTCGGCAGCCTGCTGGACGCCGGCAAAGTCACCCTGTGCGGCGAAGAGAGCGCGGGAACCGGCTCCAATCACGTGCGGGAAAAGGATGGCCTGTGGGCCGTGCTCTTCTGGCTGAACGTCCTGGCCGCGCGCAACGAGCCGGTGGCGCGGATCGTGCGCGAACACTGGCGGAAATTCGGGCGCAACGTCTACGCCCGGCATGACTACGAAGGCATCGAAACGGCCCGGGCGGACAAACTGTTCGCAAAATTGCGCGGCAAACTGCCGGAGCTTGCCGGCAAGGAAATTTCCGGCATGCGCGTCGAGCGGGCCGACGATTTCGCCTATACCGATCCGGTCGATGGCGCGCGCAGTGAGAAACAGGGCGTCCGCGTACTGCTGCACGGCGGGTCGCGCGTGGTCTTCCGCCTGTCCGGGACGGGAACCGAAGGCGCGACCTTGCGGGTTTACCTCGAACGCTACGTGGCGGACGCGGCATTGCACGAGGTCCCGACGCGGGAGGCGCTGGCGCCGCTGGCGGGTCTCGCGGAAATAATCGCCGATATCGCGGCGATCACCGGCCGGAAGACGCCGGATGTAATCAGCTGAGCAAAAGAGTGTTTTCGTTCGGAAGTTGTTGGTAGCCGTAGGGATTTACAACCAGAAGGAGCGTGGCCAAATGATAGAGAGAAGAACTTTTCAATTGCCAGGCAGAACGGTTGCGCTGGTTCTGGCTGGAGGCCGGGGAAGCCGGCTGTACGAACTGACCGATCGCCGCGCGAAGCCGGCCGTCTATTTCGGCGGCAAGTACCGGATCGTCGATTTCGCCATGTCCAACTGCGTCAATTCGGGCATCCGGCGCATTGGCGTGGTCACGCAATACAAATCGCACAGCCTGTTGCGCCATATCCAGCGCGGCTGGGGCTTCCTGCGCGGCGAGGACAACGAGTTCGTCGATCTCTTGCCGGCCCAGCAGCGCGTGGACGAGGAATCCTGGTACCGCGGGACGGCCGACGCGGTATACCAGAACATCGACATCATCGAGACTTATCGTCCGCTGCCCAAGTATGTGCTGATCCTGGCCGGCGACCACGTGTACAAGATGAACTATGCCGCGATGCTGGTCGACCACGCCGAGAGCGGCGCCGAATGTACTGTCGCCTGCATCGAGGTGCCGCGGCGGGACGCCAGGGGATTCGGCGTGATGGCGGTCGAC
>JAISNE010000314.1 GCA_031276375.1 Accumulibacter sp. | reverse complement strand
CTCGGCGCGTGAACACGATAGAAACGACGGAAGTCTTCGACGCTTGGTTTTCCGCCTTGCGGGACCGTCAAGCGGCCCGCCGCATCCAGGCGCGCATCGACCGGGCGGAAGACGGGCATTTCGGCGACGTGAAGTTCGTGGGCGAAGGCGTCCTTGAGATGCGCATCCATCACGGGCCAGACTATCGCGTCTATTTCACGCAAACCGGACGGACGATTTATCTGCCGCTTTCGGGCGGCGACAAATCCATCCAAGCCAATGACATCAAGGCCGCGCAAGACATGGCGCGGCGCCTGATGCCAAGTTGCCGCCAAACCAGCGTGATACGAAAAAATAACTGATACCAAGTTGCGCTCGACAGGCCATTTATACTCAAGTCCGACGTGTCGAGATTCCGGTCATGACGGCGCAACCTCGGCAATCCCCCCCTTTTTTGCGGAGCGCGGCCCAAGGTAGGGGGAGCATCCTGCTCCCCCTTGTTTGAACGGGCGCTTGCCGCTCCCCCTACCTTACGGCGCGGTCAAGTCATCGTGATGTGCCAAGAATGACCGAAAGTTTGACACGTCGGACTTGAGTATTGACGGCCTGTTGAGCGCAACTTGGTATGAACGACGAGGAGGACTAAAGCATGAACGGAAAAATCAAGACGCGTCGCTGGGATCGCGCCGAACACCTGAAAACCGAGGAAGACATGCGGCTCTATTTCGAAGCTTGCCTGGAAGAAGCCGGGGACGATCCCGCCTTTATCGCCAAGGCGCTTGGGGTGGATTGCCCGCGCGCGCGGCATGACGGCGCTTGCCCGCGAAACGGGGCTGGCCCGTGACACGCTTTACAAGGCGCTCTCCGGCAAGGGGAATCCCTCTTTCGGCACCATCCTGAAGGTCATGCACGCCCTGGGCATCAAGCTGCAACCGCGGACCGCCGCCCGCCCCTGATTCCTGGTGCGCGCGCACTACGGACAACGACCGCCCGCCAGCGCCATGCCGCGGGCGGTTTTCATTTGCCTTCCGACCCGAAAACCGGCCTCATCCTGACCATTCTCGTCGTTGGCGAGTGCTTCGCGGCGTTGCGCGAAGGCCGCCTTGTTCTGTTCCATCGGGTTATCCCTCTCGTTTTTCGGTTGCAATCCTGGGAGAACCGCATTGGCAGGATGTCGCCCGGCATCGTGCGTCCGTCCAGGTCGGTGTCGATCACGACAGCGCCGCGCTTCGCGCGCCAGGATATTGCGCCACGGTGGCGTCCGCGGTCAGGAGTTCGACGCCTTCCACGATCGCCTGCGCCACCAGCAGGCGGTCGAAAGGGTCCTTGTGGATGGGCGGGAGCGCGTCGACGGCGATGACGTGCTGGCTCAGGATGGACAATTCCTCGTAGCCGTTATTGAGGAGAGATTGGCGGACGAGCCTTGCGTCGTACAGAAAATCCTTGCGATTGAGACCGCGCTTCAAGGCAATTTCCCAAAGGCTCAGGACGCTGAATAGCAGCGTGTTTTCCGTGTCGCTAATCAGCGCCGCGGTATCGGCGGGGAGCTTTTTGTCTCCCGTGACCGCCCAGATCAGCAGATGCGTTTCCAGCAGGTACTTCACTTTTCAAACACGAAAAGTTCCAGAATTTCATCGGCGCACATGGTGTCGAAATCATCGGGCACTTGAAGCTGTCCTTTCAGGAAACCAATCCGATTTTTCGGTTTCGTTTCCGCCGCGTCCAGCGCCACGACCTTGACCAGGGGTTTTCCCGCCTTGGCGATCACGAACGGTTCTCCCCGCACGGCCTGTTCGACCAGCCTGGAGAGGTGGGTCTTGGCTTCGTGGATGTTGTAGGTTTGCATGATGTCTTCTCCTGAGCTTAGTCCAGCGAACTTAGTTTAATCGCTCGATCCCGTCTGGACAAGTTTCGCCACTTCGCGCCCGCCTGATCCCTGACACCTGATCCCTGACACCTGACTCCCCCTCGCGGGAACGGTCCAGGGCCGGGTGATATAATCGCCCCCTTCGCGCCGGCATTCGCGGGCGCGAACCCCCATAATCCATCCAACGCATGGCGCTTTTCACTCTCGGTATCAACCACCGCACGGCGCCGCTCACGGTGCGCGAGCAGCTGGCGTTTCATGCCGGGGAGCTGCGTCAGGCGCTGCGGGATCTGGCCGGCAGCGGCAAGGTTCTGGAGGCGGCCATTCTGTCGACTTGCAACCGGATCGAGCTTTACTGCCAGGCCGAGGATCCGGGGGCGGCGGCGAGCTGGCTTTCGGCCTACCGGCGCGTTCCCCTGCGCGAGATCGAGCCATGCCTTTATACCCATCCGGAGCGCGCGGCCGTGCGCCATGCTTTCCGGGTCGCCAGCGGACTCGATTCGATGGTGCTCGGCGAGCCGCAGATCCTGGGGCAGATGAAAGAGGCGGCGCGCGCCGCGCGCGACGCGGGTTTGCTCGGCGCAACGCTCGACAAGCTGTTCCAGCAATCGTTCTCGGTGGCCAAGGACGTGCGTTCCGGCACGGCGATCGGCGCCAATATCGTATCGATGGCCGCGGCGTCGGTGTTTCTGGCCGAACGCATTTTCGGCCGCGTCGCCGATCAGAGCGTGCTGTTCATCGGCGCGGGCGAGATGATCGGGCTTTGCGCCACGCATTTCGCGGCGCAGCGGTCCCGGCGGATGGTCATCGCCAACCGCACCGTCGAGCGCGGCCGGGAAATGGCCGAAAGATGCGGCGGAACGGCCATCGGGCTGGAGGACATGGCGGAGCGCTTCGCCGAATTCGACATCGTTGTCTCGTGCACGGCCAGCCAGTTGCCGATCATCGGGCTGGGGCTTGTCGAGCGGGCCATCCGCGCGCGCCGCCACCGGCCGATCTTCATGGTCGATCTGGCGGTGCCGCGCGACGTGGAAAGAGAAGTCGGGCAGCTCGACGACGTTTTTCTCTACACCGTCGACGATCTGGGCGAGATCGTCCAGTCGGGAAAGGAATCGCGGCAATCGGCGGTGAGCGAGGCCGAGGCGATCGTCGAGCTGCGCGTGGATGATTTCCTGCAATGGCTGAAAACGCGCGAGAGCGTTCCGCTCATCCGGGTATTGCGCGACAACGCCGAGCGCGTGCGGCAAGGCGAAATGGAACACGCGCTCAAACTGCTGGCCAGGGGGGAGGCGCCGGAGGCCGTGCTGGAGCAGTTTTCGCGCCGCCTGACCAACAAGTACCTGCATGCCCCGACGCAGGCCTTGAACCAGCCGGGGAGCCAGGGCGAGTTGCGGGCGCTGGTGGCCAGGCTGTTCAACTTGCCCGCGGCCCCGACGGACGGATCGTGAAACAGAGCATCCGCGACAAACTGGAGAGCCTCGCCGGCCGGCTCGACGAACTCGACCGCATCCTGGGCAGCGGCGAGGCGACGCGCGACCTGGGAGAGTTCCGCAGGATGACGCGGGAACATGCCGAAATCGCTCCAGTCGCCGCGCTGTACAAGGAGTGGCGGCAGGCGGAAGCCGACATGGCCTCGGCGCGGGAGATGCTGGCCGACCCCGAAATGAAGGAACTGGCCGAAGAGGAAGTCCAGGCGGCCAGGGAACGGCTGTCCGCGCTCGAACTCGAATTGCAGCGGCGGCTGCTGCCGAAGGACGCCAACGACGAGCGCAACGTTTTCCTCGAAGTCCGCGCCGGAACCGGGGGCGACGAATCCGCGCTGTTCGCCGGCGAACTGTTCCGCATGTACACGCGCTATGCCGAACGCCGGCGCTGGCAGGTCGAAGTGCTCTCGGCCAGCGAGGCCGAACTCGGCGGCTACCGGGAAGTCATCGCGCGCATCGCCGGCGCCGGGGTCTATTCCCGGCTCAAGTTCGAGTCCGGCGGGCATCGCGTGCAGCGCGTGCCGGAAACCGAGGCGCAGGGGCGCATCCACACCTCGGCCTGCACCGTCGCGGTGATGCCCGAGACCGACGCGCTGGAAGATGTGCGGATCAATCCGGCGGAAGTGCGCATCGACACCTTCCGCGCGTCCGGCGCCGGCGGCCAGCACATCAACAAGACCGATTCGGCGGTGCGCGTCACCCATCTTCCAACCGGTCTGGTGGTCGAATGCCAGGATGGCCGCTCGCAGCACCAGAACAAGGCGCGGGCCTTGGCGGTGCTGGCCGCGCGCATCCGCGACGCGCAGGAGCGCGAACAGCAGGCGAAGATCGCTTCGACGCGCAAGAACCTGATCGGCAGCGGCGACCGTTCCGAGCGCATCCGCACCTACAACTTCCCACAGGGACGGGTGACCGATCACCGCATCAACCTGACGCTGTACCGGATCGACGCGATCATGGACGGCGATCTCGACGACGTGGTCGACGCCTTGTCCACCGAGCATCAGGCCGAGCTGCTGGCGGCGCTGGCGGACGGGGGATGAGCGGGCGCGGCCAGCCTCGACGCCTGGCCGGGAAATTGGAGATTCATCGACGCATCCGCCGGACGGCGCTTCGCCTGTCCGTCTGTGGATCAGACCGGGTCGTAATAATGGATTTCAAGCAGCAGGCAGCCGTCGTTGGACTTGAACGGGCCATGCCAGGCGCCCGGCGGCCGCACGGCGTAGGTGTAGCCGGAAAACGGCGTGCCGCCCTCGCCGTTTTCGTCGTTTCCCACGGTCAAGTCGCCTGAAACCAGGAAGACTTCTTCCCAGAAATCATGCAAGACGGGCTTTTTGGTGTAAAGCCCCGGCGGGAATTTCAACAGCCGCGTGCGGCTGCCCTGTTTGTTGACGGTATCGAGCGAGCCGGACAGGATTTTTTCCAGCGCCCCGGAGTCGGGGTCATACCCCTCGGGCCGTTGCCAGCCGCTCTCCATGTCCAGCTTGTGAAACTCGTCGTGTTTCTTGGTCATTGCCATGATGGCTCCTCCGTGTTTCCTCGTTCATCGATTCTTGCAAGGGAAAATTTATTCAGATGACAGAAGACGGAGGACAGAGGACAGTCAATTACCGGCGCTCCGCGCCGCAATATGACTGTCTTCGGTCCTCTGTCATCTGTCTTCTGAATTGCCGCTTCGCGCAGCCCGAGCAATGAAGGCGCGGGCGTGGCTCGTAAAGGCATGGGGCAGAAACAGCGAAGCCCTTCGGCTTGATGCGCGAAGGGCTTCGTCCTCGTCGTTTTCGCGGTCAATATACCGATCTGCGCAACAGGCTCTTCACCTGTTTATCCAGTGGCAGGGTGTAATCGTGGGAGGCCAGCACCACGCCGGAGCCCGGGTCGACCAGCTTGAGCGTGACTTGCACGA
>JAISNE010000188.1 GCA_031276375.1 Accumulibacter sp. | reverse complement strand
GCCGCCGCCGCCAGTTTTTTCCGCGCCGCGATCTGCCACGGTGCGTCTTCCAGCGCCCGGCGCGCCACGATGCGCGAGGGATGCGCGATGCTCCACGGGCCGATCATCTCGCGCAGCCGGTCGAGTTTATCGGCGGCGGCAAGGATGAATCCGACGCGCGCGCCGGCCAGTCCGAAGAATTTGCCAAGCGAGCGCAACACGATCAGATTCGCCGCCGCCTCGCGGCCAGCCAGCGCGGCGAGGGTATTTTCCGGTTCGGCGTCGCCGAAGGCTTCGTCGACGATCAGCCAGCCGCCGCGCCGCCGCAACTGTTCGGCCGTGTCGAGCAGGACTTCGCGCGGGACGCGTTCCGCCGTCGGATTGTTCGGGTTGCACAACAGCACCACCGGCGTCATGACCGACAAGGCGCGTTGCAGCGACGGCAGGCGGCGCAGGCGGTGGCCGGCGCGCTCCCAGGCTTGCGGATGTTCCTCGTAGAGCGGCGAGACGCAGGCCACGGTCATCGGCTTGAACAGGAAAGGCAGCGACTGGATCGCCGCCTGCGATCCCGGCAAGGCCAGCAGCCGGTCGTTGCCGTAGTAAGCCGCGGCGGCGGCGTCCAGACCGTCGTCGTCTTCCGGCAAGCGTTGCCAGACCTGGGGATCGACCGCCGCGACCGGGTACATCTCCGGATTGATGCCGGTCGACAGATCCAGCCAGTCCGCCAGCGGAATGCCGTGGTTCCGCGCCGCCCGCCGCAGGCGTCCGCCATGCTCAAGCAAAAAAGGCTCCGATCGCCAGAAAGACCGCCAGCCAGAGCGCGATGGCGCGCCGCACCAGAGCCAGCGCGCGCGGAATATCGTCGCCGCGCGCCGCGCGTCCCGCGCCGAGCACCGGACGCTCCTCGATCCGGCCGTGGTAGATCGCGGGGCCGCCCAGCGCAAGGCCGAGACTGCCCGCACCGGCGGACATCACCGGCCCGGCGTTCGGGCTTTCCCACGCCGGCGCCTGCCCGCGCCAGCAAGCCAGCGCCGCGCGGGGCTGGCCGAACAGCGCGTAGGATACCGCCGTCAACCGCGCCGGAACGTAGTTGAGCAGGTCGTCGATGCGCGCTGCCGTTCTTCCGAAATACAGGAAACGCTCGGTCTTGTAGCCCCACATCGCGTCGAGTGTGTTGGACAGCCGGAACAGCACGGCGCCCGGGCCGCCGAACAGGGCAAACCAGAACAGGGCGCCGAACACGGCGTCGTTGCCGTTTTCCAGCGTCGATTCGACACAGGCCTTGGCTACGCCCGGCGCGTCGAGATCCGCCGTATCGCGCGAGACCATCCGGCCGACGTGCGCGCGCGCCGCCGCCAGATCGCCCGCCCGCAGTCCGGCCAGGACGCGTCCGGCGTGTTCTGCCAGGCTGCGCCCGCCGAGCGCGAGATAAAGCAGCGCGACGTCGAGCAGCCAGCCGGCCAGCCCTTTCCCATGCGCCCAGCCGGCCAGCGCCGTCCACGGCGCGACGGCCAGGACCCAGGCGCAAGCGCCGTTCGCGCGGCGCCATGCGCCGCGGTTGAACGCGCGCTCGATGGTGTCCGCCCACTTGCCGAAGCCCACCAGCGGATGCCAGCGCGGAGTTTCACCCAGCAGCCGGTCGAGCGCGACGCCAGTCATCGCCGCCAACGGCAGATTCAAGGACGGTGGCATGGCGGACGCGAGTTCGGCAAGAGAAAAAGGCATGGAAAATCACGGCTTGGACGGCAAGGGATTCGTTGTATTCTACCCGGAAAGCGCCACGTTTCCCGCTTCCATCTCCGCCCTGAAGCGCCACGCGCCGCCCTCGTTTTTCTGAGCCGGCGGCGCTCCGCGCGGTTTTTTTGTTGTCACATCAAGAAAGCGCGAAGAAGGCCGGGATTTCTTTGCCTGCTTTCTGTAAAAAAGTGTGCCTTGGTTCGCCGGTTCCGAACATGGAACGTATCGAGGCCCGGATGGATTTGCGGAGATTGAAAGGCGACCTGAGCCGTCTTGGCGGACTGGTCAAACAAACATTGGCGGAATGCGCGGACAGGGTGCTTGTCCACAGGCTTTTGCGCGACCTGGACGCCCGGCCAAAGGAAGTACGGGCGGCGTTAGAAAAAATATGAAACGACGTGGCTTGCAGTATTGGAACCGGTTAGGGCAATCCCATGCCTTAAAGCGAAAATCGCTATGGCAAAGGTGTCAAATTTTATAGCTTGACATTGTTCAACTAGTGTTGCATAATCAATGTATGAAAACCCAAGAAGCAGCTAAACTTTTTGAAGTATTGTCCTCTGATGTCCGTCTGGATATCTTCCGCCTATTGGTAAAACACGCGCCAGAAGGTCTTGTAGCCGGAGAAATCGCGAAACAGCTCGATCTGCCTTCCACCAACCTGTCGTTTCATCTCAAAACCATTGCTCACACCGGCCTGATCAGTCTGGAAAAAGAAGGCCGGTTTTCTCGCTATCGGGCGAATATTCCCCTCATGCTTGACGTGATAGCCTATTTGACGGCTGAATGCTGCGCTAGTCACCCTGAGCATTGTCTGAATTTACAAACTACCTGCGCTGTCCCGCTCGACGTGTCGTAGCGAATCGCCAATATTGAGAAAAAGTAAGCCAGTCCCTTTTTTTACACTAACATATCAATACTACTACTTCATTTGAATGATTGGAGCAAATATGAAAAATGCAAACGAGTCGCCCCCCTTTGATGTTCGAGAAACCGTCAGAGCAGGGTATGCAGCCATTGCTACAGGGCAACATTCGTGCTGCTGCTCAAGTCAGCGTGGCAGTCAGGCCGATCCTGCCCGATTGGCGGAAGCCGTGGGCTATGACGTGGAAAGCTTGAAGAAGCTGCCGGAAGGAGCGAACATGGGGCTTTCCTGCGGCAACCCCATCGCCATCGCGGCCTTGCAAGAAGGCCAGACAGTGCTTGACCTCGGTAGTGGCGGTGGTTTTGACGTGTTCCAGGCGGGCGAGAGGGTGAAAGCCTCCGGGCGGGTTATCGGTGTGGACATGACTCCGGAAATGCTTGCCAAGGCCCGTAAAAATATTGCGCACTATAGACAGCGCCTCGGCTTGGACAATGTGGAGTTTCGCCTTGGCGAGATTGAATATCTGCCTGTGGCTGACAACAGCGTTGACGTGGTGCTTTCCAACTGTGTTATCAACCTTTCCCCTGACAAGCCACAGGTCTGGCGTGAAGTTTTCCGTACCCTGAAACCGGGTGGCAAGGTGTCTGTTTCGGATTTGGCCCTGCTGAAGCCTCTGCCGGAGAACATTCGGGAAATGGCGGCGGCGTTGGTAGGGTGCGTTGCCGGTGCGGTGCTGGTGGATGAAACCAGATCCATGCTGGAAAAGACCGGCTTCACTTCCATCGTCCTGACCTCCAAGCCTGACTATGTGCGAAATATGCAGGACTGGAACGATCCCTTATATAAGAAAATTGCTGAAATTTTACCCAAGGGCGAAGAGATGGCGGATTACGTTGTCAGTCTGTCCATTGAAGCCAAAAAGCCAGTGGAGATACAAAAATGACGCCATTATCTGGTATTGCGGCAATGTTACAAGCGAATCCAGGAATGGATCTGGACAAGATCCAGACCGTTCCTGACTATATTGCCAAGCCATAAGGGGCGAAGAATCATGGCTCAATCAACTCTACAGCGGCTTTCTTTCTTTGATCGCTACCTTACATTGTGGATTTTCCTCGCCATGTTCATAGGCGTTGGGCTTGGATGGGCCGTACCAAGCATGAAGAACGCCATCAACTTTTTCCAGATTGGTACGACCAACATCCCTATAGCCATCGGGCTGATCCTGATGATGTATCCTCCCTTGGCGAAAGTAAAATATGAGCAGCTTGGCCGGGTATTCCGCGACAAAAAAATATTGATTCTCTCCTTGGCGCAAAACTGGATTATCGGCCCCATTCTCATGTTTCTGCTGGCGATTGCTTTTCTTTCCGGAAATAACAGCTACATGGTGGGCCTTATCCTTATCGGCCTTGCCCGCTGTATAGCCATGGTCATTGTCTGGAATGACCTTGCCGGAGGCGATAGGGAATATTGCGCCGGGCTGGTGGCTTTCAATGCAATCTTCCAAGTATTCTTCTTCTCGGTTTACGCTTATGCATTCATAACCATGCTGCCGCGTTGGCTCGCCTTGTCCGGAGCCGTGGTCAACGTGAATATGGGCCAGATTGCCGAAAGCGTGTTCATTTACCTTGGCATTCCTTTTATCGCGGGAGCAGCCTCTCGCTTTTACGGCCTCAAATGCAAAGGTTTGGGCTGGTACGAGAATATTTTCATTCCTCGCGTAAGCCCTTGGACATTGCGGGCGCTGCTGTTCACTATCTTGGTGATGTTCTCCCTCAAGGGTGAATACATTGTGCAACTCCCTTTTGATGTAGTGAAGGTAGCCATCCCCCTGTTGATTTACTTTTTAGTGATGTTCCTGCTTTCTTTCTATCTCTCTCGGCAAGCTGGAGCGAATTACGAGCAGTCGGCCACGCTGTCTTTTACCGCCGCTTCCAACAACTTTGAGCTTGCCATTGCCGTAGCTATCGCCGTGTTCGGCCTGAACTCCGGTGAGGCATTTGTGGCCGTCATTGGCCCATTGATTGAAGTTCCGGTGCTTATCGGACTTGTGAATGTAGCTCTTTGGCTGAAGAGGAGGTATTTTAAACTCAATATGAAATGAATCAACAATATGTGTCGCATCCCGGACGATCCGGGATCAAGGGCTTCGCTCCGCCCACCGCGCAGGAGACCGCGGGCGTCGTTGTTCAGCCTACACGCTTTTATCGAATGAAGGCGCCGGGTCATCGCCGTTTGGCGCAATCGAATTCTCCTTGCCGTGATACGCGCTTCGCCATGCGTCATTGTAAATCCGCAAGAATTCGGATGTTCGTGCGTTTTCCGCATCCGTCGGATAAAGCGTCCAGCCGCCGTTTGCGTATTTGGCGATTATTTTGCCTTCGGCTTTGAACTCCGCGTATGACAATCTGCCTTTCTCTGTAAATTCCATATTTCCGGATAAAAATCTATCAAATTCAGCTTGCGCCTGTTCAAGTCAAGCGTATTGCCCGCGCCGGACAATTGATTCAATCCGTTTGCAATAATAGCTTTCCTGTCCGGTGAGGCAACGGACACATAGCTTTTCATCAATTTCCTGTATTCATGCGATTCCGTTTGAAATTTCCCGGCGGCGGCGTCCTTTTGGGCCTGCGCGATAATGGCTTCCCGGTATTTTTCGTCGCTCATGGCGGGCGCCGTCTTTGTGTTGAAATAGAAACTGTCGAAACGGGGCAAGGCCACATTGGCTATTTTTACATTTCCTCCGGGTTGGTCAAACCCGTAATAACGATCATCGATACGCATTTTCAGCACCTCCTGTCCTTGTATCTTACTCGGCGGTCGGTCATTTAGAAACACCAGGATCAAATCGTCGTCGTTGCCACGGCCCTGCGGGCCTCGCAATGACGCAATCTGAAGTTGTTTGCGTATCTGGCCTATTTATGTATACCAAATTACTGACGGCCGAGTATCGCCGGTCGAGCGCGACGCCAGTCATCGCCGCCCACGGCGGATTCAAGGACGGCGGCATGGCGGACGCGAGTTCGGCGAGGGAAAAGCTTGGGAAATCACGGCCCGGACGGCAGGGGATTCGCCGTATTCTACCGGGAAAGCGCCACGTTTCCCGCTTCCATCCCCGCCCTTGAAGCGCGCGCCGCCCTCGCTTTTGAGCCGGCGGCGCGCGGCGCGGCTTCTTTTTTTGTTGACAAATTTGTCTGTATTGTGGACTAATGACCAAGTCAGAACGACGTTCCGTTCTTAATTTCTGGGAGAGTTGAAAATGAAAAGACTGGGATTCCTCACTGTTGCCGCGGTCGCGGCCCTGGCCGTGAGCGGTACGGTTTTCGCCGCCGATGGTCTGGTGCTGAAGCTGGCGCATTTCGGCGCCGAGTCTCACGCGTCGCACACGGCGGCCAA
>JAISNE010000256.1 GCA_031276375.1 Accumulibacter sp. | reverse complement strand
CGCCGCCCTGGCAGGATACGCGGAGCTTGTCCTTGGCCGCGAACCTGCCTTCGAGAATCGCCTTGGCCAGCGGATTCTCGATCTGCGTCTGGATCGCGCGCTTCAATGGCCGCGCTCCAAATACCGGGTCGAAACCGGCGGCGGCGATTTCCGTCAAGGCGTTGTCGTCGATGTCGAGCGTCATTTCGAGTTGCGCCAGACGCTGTTCCAGGTAGCCGAGCTGGATCCTGGCGATCGACTTGATGTGCTTTTCGTCGAGCGCGTGGAAGACGACGACTTCGTCGATGCGGTTGATGAACTCGGGCCGGAAATAGCTCTTCACTTCGCCCATCACCGCCAGCTTGATCAGTTGATAGTCGTCGCCGGCCATCTGCTGGATCATCTGGCTGCCGAGGTTGGAGGTCATCACCACCACGGTGTTCTTGAAGTCCACGGTGCGTCCCTGGCCGTCGGTCATGCGTCCGTCGTCGAGCACCTGCAGGAGGACGTTGAACACGTCGGGATGCGCTTTTTCCACCTCGTCGAGCAGGATCACGCTGTAGGGCTTGCGGCGCACGGCTTCGGTGAGATAGCCGCCTTCCTCGTAGCCGACGTAGCCCGGCGGCGCGCCGATCAGGCGGGCGACCGAATGCTTTTCCATGAATTCGCTCATGTCGATGCGGATCAGGTGTTCCTCGGAGTCGAACAGGAAAGCGGCCAGCGCCTTGCACAGTTCGGTCTTGCCGACACCGGTCGGGCCAAGGAACAGGAAGGAGCCGTAGGGCCGGTTCGGGTCGGCGAGGCCGGCGCGCGAGCGGCGGATGGCGTCCGATACGAGACGCACCGCTTCGTCCTGCCCGACGACGCGCCGGTGGATGCGTTCTTCCATCGCCAGCAGTTTTTCGCGCTCGCCCTGCATCATCTTGGCGACCGGGATGCCGGTGGCGCGCGAGACGACTTCGGCGATTTCCTGGACGCCGACTTCGGTGCGCAGCAGGCTGTTCTTCTTGCCACCGCCCGATTTTTCCGCCGCCTTCAATTGCGCCTCCAACTGCGGCAGCTTGCCGTACTGCAACTCGGCGAGCTTGTCATACTGGCCCTTGCGCTGCAATTCGGCCATTTGCGCCTTGATCCTGTCGATTTCTTCCTTGATCGAGGCGCTGCCCTGCACCTGCGCCTTTTCGGCCTTCCACACTTCCTCCAGGTCGCTGTACTCGCGCTCCAGCCTGGCGAGTTCCTCCTCGATCAGTTGCAGGCGCTTTTTCGACGCTTCGTCCTTTTCCTTTTTCACCGCCTCGCGCTCGATCTTGAGCTGGATCATGCGCCGGTCGAGTTTGTCCATGACTTCCGGCTTGGAGTCGATCTCCATCTTGATGCGCGCCGCCGCTTCGTCGATCAGGTCGATCGCCTTGTCCGGCAGGAAGCGGTCGGTGATGTAGCGGTGCGACAGTTCCGCCGCGGCGACGATGGCCGGGTCGGTGATGTCCACGCCGTGGTGCAGTTCGTACTTTTCCTGCAAGCCGCGCAGGATGGCGATCGTCGCTTCGACGCTCGGTTCGTCGACCAGCACTTTCTGGAAGCGGCGCTCCAGCGCGGCGTCCTTTTCGACGTACTTGCGGTATTCGTCGAGCGTGGTCGCGCCGACACAGTGCAGCTCGCCGCGCGCCAGCGCCGGCTTCAGCATGTTGCCGGCGTCGATCGCGCCCTCGGCCTTGCCCGCGCCGACCATCGTATGCAGTTCGTCGATGAAGACGATGATCCCGCCTTCTTCCTGCGCGATTTCCTTGAGCACCGCCTTCAGGCGCTCCTCGAATTCGCCGCGATACTTGGCGCCGGCCAGCAGCGCCGCCATGTCGAGGCTCAAGACCTTCTTGCCTTTCAGCGTCTCGGGCACTTCGTCATTGACGATGCGCTGCGCCAATCCTTCGACGATCGCCGTTTTGCCGACGCCCGGTTCGCCGATCAGCACCGGGTTGTTCTTGGTACGCCGTTGCAGGATCTGGATCGCGCGCCGGATTTCATCGTCGCGGCCGATCACCGGGTCGAGTTTGCCCTGGCGCGCGCGTTCGGTCAGATCGATGCAATACTTTTTCAACGCCTCGCGCTGCCCTTCCGCTTCCTGCGAATCGACGCCCTGCCCGCCGCGCACGGCGGCGATGGCCTGCTCCAGCGCCTTGCGGTCCAGTCCGTGCTGTTTCGCCAGGCGCCCCGTCTCGCCCTTGTCCTCGCACACGGCGAGCAGGAACATCTCGCTGGCGATGAACTGGTCGCCGCGTTTTTGCGCCTCCTTGTCGGTGAGGTTGAGCAGGTTGAGAAGATCGCGGCCGACCTGCACCTCGCCGTCGTGCCCCTCGACTTTCGGCAGCCGGTCGATGGCTTGCTCCAGCGCCGTTTTCAACGCCTGCACGTTGACTCCGGCCTGCGCCAGCAGCGACGACGTCGCGTCGTCCTCTTGCCGCAACAGGGCGAGCAACAGGTGCGCCGGCGCGATCATCTGGTTGTCCCGTCCGATGGCCAAACTCTGCGCGTCCGCCAGCGCCATCTGGAATTTGGTCGTCAGCTTGTCTTGCCGCATATCGAATCCCTTTCGTATTCGTCTGAATGAATCCGAGGTTGGGGAAACTTCATCGTTTTCAAGGCCATGACGCTCCGGCCCGGACTCGCCCGACGGCGTCGCGGATCGAAGCGGTAAAACGGAACGGGGCTGGAACCCGGGACATTGACGAGAAATGACGGGATATCCCCATTGTCACGCAAAAACTTCCGGCGGATACGAGCCGCTGCAGAACGGTGGCAAAAGCGCGGATAAAACGCAACATCCATGCCGGCGATTTCCCGATACGATGCGCCGCGTCGGGTAGAGATGACTTTACCGCGCGACATTCAGTCAATTCATCAAGAGAGGAAACATCATGCGCACGAACGCCGTTCTCGGCATTGTCAAGTGTCTGTCCAACAACCGCCTGTTCGCCTTGCCGCTCGTCCTGGCCTTGTTTGCCGGCGGCATTGCCCTGTCCTCGGCCGGTCTGCTGATCGCCGCCGGGATTCTCACCTATGGCTGGCCGATCCTCCATATCTACTTCAAGGACGCGCCGGAAACCGTCGAGGAAGATGAACGCGGCGACTTAAAGGACACGCTGAAAACCGTCGAAAAGGCGCCCGCCAAGCCGCTCGAAATCATGCGCCCCAAGCTGGCCGACGCGCGTTGAGCCGGGCATGGCCGCCGCCCGGCCATGCTCCGCGCCCCCGCGGCGCGCCGGTTCCACGGAGTCCCGCGGCCGTCCGGCATTGACAGCGCGGGACGCGCGCGAAACAATCGGCCATGGACATCTTCACGCTGAAGCTCATCCTGACGCCGACGCTCATCGGCCTGGTCAGCCTGGCGGGACGCCGCTGGGGCGCCTTCATCAGCGGCTGGCTGGTCGGCCTGCCGCTCACCTCCGGCCCCATCGTCTTTTTCCTCGCCGCCGACCATGACACCGCGTTCGCCGCCGCCGCCTCGCTCGGAGTCCTGTCCGGCACGCTGTCGCAGGCGCTGTTCTGCCTCGCCTACGCTTGGGCGTGCACCCGCCTGCCCTGGCGGAAGGCGCTGCCGCTCGGCCTCGCCGCGTTCGCCGCGGCGACCGTCGTCTTCAACTTCTTCCGCCCGCCCGTCGCCTGGCTCTTTCTGCTGACCGTTTTCGGCCTGGCCTTCATTTACCGCGCCATGCCGATCGTCAAGGACACCGTCGTCAGGACGAAACCCGCGCCGGTCTGGGACATCCCGGCGCGGATGATCGTCGCCACGCTGTTCATCGTCGGCCTGACCGAAGCGGCGGAGCGCCTTGGGCCGCATCTGACCGGCCTGCTTTCCCCCTTCCCGCTGTACGCCCTGATCCTCGCCGTATTCTCGCAGCATTTCGAGGGGCCGCCCGCCGCGATCCGCGTGCTCAAGGGGATGGTGCAGGGATTGTTCTCGTTCGCCACCTTCTTCCTGATCGTCGCCGGCTTCATCGAAAAGTCCGGCCTCATGCCAACGCTGCTGCTCTCGGTCACCGTCGCGCTGGCATTGCAGGGAGGGCTGGCGTGGCTGCGCGTGCGGCTGGACAGGAAATGACCACCTCCTTCATCCCCCTCCTCCTCCCCTCCCCGCTCGCGGGCGACGTTGCAAAAAGGAACCTGTCCGGCGAACAACCCGGTTCATGGCACGATTCGGGGCGTCCATGCGAATCCGATGGCCGATGCCCCGCCGTCGGACGAAGCGATTGCCGAACAGGCTCATGAACCGACGGAATTGGATATGCCTCTGCACTGGGACATTTTCTGCCATGTCGTCGACAACTTCGGCGACATCGGTGTGTGCTGGCGTCTGGCGCGGCAACTGACGGGCGAACACGGACTGGCCGTTCGCCTGTGGGTCGACGATCTGGCGGCATTTCAGCGGTTGTGCCCGGAAATTCGCGCCGATCGGCGCGAACAGAGGGTGCTGGGCGTCGAAGTGATGCGCTGGGAGCACGATTTCGCCGGCGCGGTTCCGGGCGAGGTGGTCGTGGAAACCTTTGCCTGCCGGCTTCCCGACGCCTTCGAAGCGGCGATGGCCCGGCGCGCCCCCAAACCCGTGTGGATCAACCTCGATCATCTCTCCGCCGAAGCCTGGGTCGAAGGCTGTCACGCACTGCCTTCGCCGCACCCGCGCCTGCCATTGACCAAATATTTCTTCTTTCCCGGATTTACCGAGCGAACCGGCGGCTTGCCGCGCGAAAACGACCTGGAACGGCAGCGGCGGGCGTTCGCCGCCTCTCCCGCCGAACGCGGGCAATTTCTCGCCCGCCTGGGCGCGCCGGGCGCATCGTCGTCCGGCGGCACCGATGCCGGCCGGCTGCTCGTTTCGCTGTTCAGCTACGAAAACGCCGCGCTCGCCGGCCTGCTCCAGGCTTGGTCGGACGGCCGCCGGCCGGTTCTCTGCCTTGCTTCGCCAAGCCGCGGCCAGGCCGATCTGGAGCGTTTCGCGCAACGCCGCCTGGCGGTGGGCGACATCGTTCGCGCCGGCCGCCTGGAGCTTCGCCTCATCCCCTTCGTCCCGCAACCGGATTACGACCGGCTACTCTGGTCCTGCGACCTCAATTTCGTGCGCGGCGAAGACTCTTTCGTGCGCGCGCAATGGGCGGGCAAGCCGCTGCTCTGGCACATCTACGCGCAAGGGGAAAACGCCCATCACGCCAAGCTGTCCGCTTTTCTCGACGTCTGGCGCGCCGGACTGCCCGGCCCGCCGGCCGCCGCCATGCGTGAGTTCAGCCTGGCCTGGAACGGTATCGGGGCGCTCACCGGCGAGCTTTGGGAACGCTGGCTGGGCCATTTTCCGGTGCTGCGGCGGCACGCCGAAAAATGGCAGAAAAAACTGATGAAACAACAGGATTTGGCTTCCCGCCTGGTGCAATTCTGCCAATCCAGGCTATAATGCGCGGCTAATTTTCACCGCCCTCACCGAACCCCTTTCGCCCCCCGAATCGCTTATGAAAACTGCTCAAGAACTCCGCGCCGGCAACGTATTCATGGTCGGCAACGACGCGATGGTCGTGCTCAAGGCCGAATACAGCAAGTCCGGCCGCAACGTCTCGGTCGTCAAGATGAAGATGAAAAACCTGCTCACCGGCGCGCCCGGCGAAACCGTCTACCGCGCCGACGACAAGTTCGACACCGTCCAGCTCGACCGCAAGGAAGTCACCTATTCCTACTTCGCCGATCCGATGTACGTGTTCATGGACGCCGAGTACAACCAGTACGAAATCGAAGCCGACTATCTGGAAGACGCCCTCAAGTACCTCGAAGACGGCATGCCCTGCGAAGTCGTGTTCTACAACGGCAAGCCCATCTCGGTCGAATTGCCGACCAGCCTGGTCCGCGAAGTCATCTACACCGAACCGGCGGTCAAGGGCGACACTTCCGGCAAGGTCATGAAACCGGCCCGCCTGGCCACCGGCTGCGTCATCCAGGTCCCCGCCTTCGTGGAAATCGGCGACAAGATCGAAATCGACACGCGCACCGACGAATACCGCGCCCGCGTCAAATAGTTTGGTTGGCGGCAATGAAGCAGCGAGGCCGCGCCCCGGCGGGTAGCGTCTCTTCCTCCGCCATTCGGGGCCCGGAAGCGATTGAACGGATTGAACGCCGTCTCGCCTCGTCCGCCATCCGCGGCGCCTTGGCCTCCTCGGCGGCCGGTCGCGCAGATTCCCCGGTCCGTGCCGACGCAGGCAACGATCCAGACCGGAACGCGAAACTTCCGGGCAGAGAAATTCCCTGACGACCGCCAGCAGGTCATCGAGCGACAACAAAAAGTGTCGGCGTAGACAGACGGCGCCCTGAGCATTGCCCATCGTCATCCGCGGATGATGCGCCGTGTGCGAGCGATTCATCGGGGCCACGCGATGCTTCCATTTCCTTGCCGTGACACGCCCAAGGCCATACCGTCGCGCCAGGGCGCTCACCCCTTCCATGCTCGCGGCAATCTCCGCGCGTACCGCAGGCTCATACCAAGTTGCGCTCAATAGGCCGTCAATATTCCAGCCTGACGTGTCAGGATTTCAGTCATTTTTTCCTATCACGATGGTTTGGCGGCAACTTGGCATCACACAACAAGGCCGCCATTCTCGCCCGCAATTGTCATTCACGCGCAAGCGGGAATCCAGCACTCCGCGCCTTGTCTGGATTCCCGCCTGCGCGGGAATGACGGGTATTTTGACCGCCTCGTCTTAAAAAAAAGCAAGGGGGATGCATGAAAACATGGCCTAATACCAAGTTGCGGTCAAACCATCGTGATATGCCAAAAATGACGGAAATATTGACACGTCAGACTTGAGTGTCAACGGCCTATTGACCGCAACTTGGTATGAATCGGAGCGCGGGCGATAACGCACCCGGCCTGGAATCACTGAAATTCGTTGCTCATCAAGAAAAGGATTCAAGTGCCGTGCCTTTCCTGCGGACGATGTTTCAAATCGCGTTGGTTCCACGATGAACTTCGCGCCAGGAAGAAGGTTATTCCGGATATTTCAGGCATGACTTTTCATTGGCCTGGCGGCGCGAGGCTTGCGAAACCATCCGGGATTCCAGTATCGATTTCAACGGCCAGTTCCGCGCCAGGCGGTAGCGAGTTCCGCAAGAGCGTGGCCAGCGCGCGGACTTCCGGCGCGTCGGGCGGGGCGTTGACCCGCAAACGCCACGTCTGGCGAGGGGCACTTTCACCTTCGGTGGGAGGGGGGACGGCGGTTTGCGTCGGGTGACGCCGGGCCAGCGTCGCCGCCAGTTGCCGCCATTGCCGTGCCTCGACGGGCCACGGATAGGCGGGCGCGCCGTCCGCTTCCGCCTCCGGCAAGGGCGCGGGCCGCGCGCTCGATGCCGTGCCGCTGGTGGGGGAATCGGGGGGGGCGCTCCTGGCGGCGGGACTGGCGGCAAGGGGCGCGGGCAGGGACGGGGACATGGCGGCGGGCGCGGGCGCGGCTTTTGGCCTTGACGCCGCGAGACGCGGCGATCTCTCCGCCTCCTGTTGGCGCGACATGGACGGCTCATCCGAGCGGGAATTGCTTCTTTCATCCCAA
>JAISNE010000119.1 GCA_031276375.1 Accumulibacter sp. | reverse complement strand
ACCGCCGGCTCGCGCGAGAGTTCCATGCGCGCGTTGTTGATCATCGTGCCGAAGCTCATCATCGTCGGATCGACCCCGATGCCGATGTAGGACAGGACCGCCTCGGCCAGCACCAGGCCGGAGAAATCCATGACCAGCGCGATGATGACGATGTGCATCAGGTTGGGCAGGATGTGGCGCCGGAGGATGGACAGGTCGGCGACGCCGAAAGCCTGCGCCGCCTGGATGTATTCGAGTTCGCGCAACTTGAGCGTCTCGCCGCGCAGCAGGCGGCACAGACTGGTCCAACTGGTCAGCCCGAGGATGAAACACAGCGCGAGCAGGCGCAGATCGGCCCGTTCGGCGGCGGTGGCGAACCATTTCGGATGCGTGTCGATGAGCACCTGCATCATCAGTACGGCGGCGGCGATCAAGAGCACGCCGGGAATCGAGGAAAGCGTCGTGTAGAGATACTGGATCGCGTCGTCCACCCAGCCGCGGAAATAGCCGGCGAGGATGCCGAGCGCGATGGCCAGCGGCAGGGTCACCAGCGTGGTCACCAGCCCGATCACCAGCGCCGTGCGCACGCTCTTGAGAATCTGGTAGAAAACGTCCTGGCCCACCTTGTCGGTGCCGAAAACGTGGTAATCGCCGCACAGCGCGAGGATCGGCAGCAGCACGAGCAGCAGGACGCCGAGGGTGGCCAGCACCGCGTTCCAGGCGAATCCGGTCTCTCCTTTCCACAGCGCCGACCACGCCGGCCCGAGACGCCCGCCGGCCCGGCGGGCCAGGACGCCCGCCGCCGCCAGGGACAGCGCGATGAAAAGCGCGCCGGCCAGGAAGGTCGCGGCCAAGGCCCTTTGCAACACATCGCCGTCGCGCCCCGCCTCGTCGTCGCCCAGATGCGCGCCCCCGTATTTCAGGCGCGGGAAATCGCGCGTCGCGCGCAAGCGACCGTCGGCGGCGCGGATTTCCGTCGTCTCCTTGGCGTAGGCGCGCGTGGCCAGTGGCGCGGAATACGTTCTCTCGGTCGCCAGGCGCAGCGGCGCGGCGAGCGCGTCCAGCGCCGAGAGAACCTCCACGGCATGGACCGCCGGCCGCTCCGGATCGGAACCGGCGAGCCGCGGGCGGTAGTGCAGCGAATCGGCGAGGCCGACCAGCGCGAAAACCGCCAGCAGCGTTGCCGCCGCCATGCCCGGCCGGTTCGCGCCGATCCGCCGCCACGCCGCCCGCGACGGCGGATTGCGCCACGAAAGCACGGCCAGCGCCGCCCCGGCCAGCGCCAGCAGCCAGATCAGGACATCGGACCAGAGCAGGACGGGCATGTTTCAATCCACGCCCGTGACCGGGCGACATGGCATGGAAGAGCTTGTGCTTCTCCCATGCCGGATTTTCCCCCTGAATGGGGACGTTTCCAACCGGAATTTGTTTTCGATGAAAGTCATTTTCGCGCGCTCATGATCGAGTGACCGCCTGACGCTCCGCGCATGGAAACACCATCGAACAGGCCAGGCCCCGCGAAGATACGGAAAGTCATCCGGTAGTTATAATAACCACCATGAACAGTCGGCAAATCATCAGGCCACCGGAAGCGGACGGATGGTTCCTGGTACGGGTCAAAGGCTCGCATCATCAATTCAGGCACTCCGCCAAGCCAGGCCTGGTGACGGTCAAACACCCCGACAGCGACTTGCCCGCCGGGACGCTGAACAGTATCAAACGGCAGGCGGGCTGGAAATAACAGGAGAAGGAGAAAGCCATGCGTTTTCCCGTGGTGCTGCATTCCGACGACGGCGTTCGCTTCGGCGTCACGGTGCCCGATCTTCCCGGCTGCTTTTCGTCGGGAGAGACGTTCGACGAAGCGCTCGATTCCGTCGCCGAAGCGATCGACCTGCATCTGGAAGGATTGACCGAGGAGGGCGGCGACATTCCCGCGCCTCGCCCGGTGGCGGAACACCGCGCCGACCCGGAGTGGGCCAACGGCGTATGGGCCGTGGTTGACGTGGATGTTTCGCGTTTCGAGGGCCGCGCGGAAAAGATCAACATCACCTTGCCGCGCCGTCTGCTGGCCAGGATCGACAGCTATGCCCGCGCGCACGGCACCACCCGCTCCGGATTCCTGGCCGAAGCCGCGCGGCGGGCGATGGTTTGAGCGTTTCATCATCGCTCCAGCCGCACGCGCGGATCGACGAGCGTATAGGAAACATCGGTCAGGATCAGTCCCGCGATGTACAGCGCCGAGCCGATGAAGACCATCGAGCGCACCACGGCGAAATCCTGCGCGGCGATCGCGTCGATCGTGTAGCTGCCGAGGCCCGGAATGCCGAAAAACGATTCGGTCAGCAGGGAGCCCATGAACAGCAGCGGAATGACCGCGACGACGCCGGTCAGGATCGGGATCATGGCGTTCTTCAGCACGTGCCGGAACAGCACGGCGATTTCCGAAAGCCCCTTGGCGCGCGCCGTGCGCACGTAATCCTTGCCGATCTCCTCGAGGAAGATCGTGCGGTACCAGCGCGTCGAGGAGCCGATGCCGGAAATGACGCCGATCGCCACCGGCAGGATCAGGAAGCGCCAGGCGTCCAGCCCCTCGCCGAAGCCGGAGATCGGCGTCAGCCGCCAGAGTTTGCTGACGAGATACTGTCCGCCGATGATGTAGAACAAGCCGGAGACCGACATCATCGCCACGCACAGCACGACGCCCCAGAAGTCGAAGGCGGTGGCGCGGAACAGCGCCAGCAGCAGCGCGCAAGCGACCGTCACGAACAGCCCGAGCGCGAAGGTCGGCGCGGCGATGGCCAGCGACGGTCCCATGCGCGAGGCGATCTCGCGCGCGATGTCGCGCCCGTCCTCGGCGCGCCCGAAGTCCCCCACGGCCATGCGCGCCGACTTGGTGAAGAAGATCGTATCGGTGACGACGCCAAGTCCCGCCGCGCCGGGATTCACGAACAGGGGTTTGTCGTAGCCGCGCTCGGCCTTCCATTGCTCGATCGCTTCCTGCGTCACGCGCTT
>JAISNE010000276.1 GCA_031276375.1 Accumulibacter sp. | reverse complement strand
GGCGGAATCGAAGCGACGGTCCAGGATCTGCACACCATCGGCCCGCTGGTGCGGGTCGATCTGGCGCACGCGTCGGAACTGGTGGAAGTGGAACTGACGCGCGAACGCGCGGACGCGCTGCGCCTGCGCAAAGGCCAGCGCGCCTGGCTGAAGCCCCGCCAGGTCAAGGTGTTCAACGTGACGGACGAAGCCCTGGAAGAAGGCGGCTCGGGTATTTGAGGGTTGTCCGGGGTCGGGGTCGATACCCGATCAAGAACAAGTGCAACACTTCCTCGTCATGGGTGTCGATGCTGTCCGGCGCCTCGAAATTGCCTTTGGCGACAATGACGATTCCACGCTCCAGTCCAGGTTCGATGGAATCGGTTATTCCCACCACTGGGCGAAAGGCCCAGGGCTATCGCATACACAGATGTCGTAAAAGAGGGTTGGGAAGCGGACGTTTCGTTCCGGGCGCGGGCAGGCACGGGGGCCTTTGCCCCTACGCGGTCTCCGTTGGGGCGGCCCCTGCGGCCGTGCCGCGCGCAAGCGGGCGTCCCCTTGGACGACCACGTCCCGCCTCGTCATTGCGAGGACCTTCAAGCCCGCGGCAATCCACTCCCCCTTTTTTGCGGAGCGCGGTTCAAAGTAGTAGTCAGTCACATTGATTTGACACAATCGTTGACGTGATTTTTCGCTGAAAGCTTGCCCATCGAGTCGTTTCTTTTCAGCATGACTGACTAGTAGGGGGAGCATCTTGCTCCCTTGTTTGAACGGGCGCTTTCAGCGCCCGTGGGGAGCTGGAAGCTCCCCTTACCTTGGCGGGAGTACGCCGCCCGAGCAATGACAGAGTTCCCCGCCTTGCCGTGGCGAGTACCCGTTCCGTCTACCGCGTCACCATCCATCCCTTGTTCGCGGGGCAGGATATACAATCGTTCCTTTCCGCGCCTTCCGTTTTCCGTGCTTGAATCGAGGTTTTTTGTGATGGATCATTCCGGGCGTTTTTTCCTGGCGTCACTGTGTCTTTGCGCTTCGCTGCTCGCCGGCCCGGCGCGCGCCGGCGCGATCGACAGGTTGTACCGTTTCCTGGAGACGACGCGGACCTTCTCCGCCGATTTCGCGCAGATCGTGGTGGCGAAGAATGGCCGGCGGCCCCAGCAGTCGACCGGGACGATGCGGATTTCGCGTCCGGGCAAGTTCCGCTGGCAAATCGATCGGCCTTACAGCCAGTTGCTGGTCGGCGACGGCGAGCGGGTGTGGATGTACGATCCGGACCTCGAACAGGCGACGGTGAAGAAGATGGACGCCGCGCTGGGCGGCACGCCGGCGGCCCTGCTGGTCGGGGGAAACGCGCTGGAAAAGGATTTCAGCCTGCGCGAACTGGGCGAGCGCGAAGGGCTGGAATGGCTGGAGGCGCTGCCCAAATCCCCGGACAGCGGTTTCGAAAAGCTGCAACTGGGATTCGATGGCGAAAATCTGCAAGCGATGGAGCTTTTCGACAATTTCGGGCAGACGACTTCGCTCGTTTTTTCCAACCCGCGGCGCAACCCGCCCCTGCCGGCCGCGCTGTTCAGTTTCGTGCCGCCCGCCGGCACCGACATCATCGGTGAGTGACCTGTTCGCCCAAACGCACGCGGTGCCGCTCGCCGAGGCGCTGCGGCCCAGGACGCTCGATGAAGTCATCGGGCAACGGCATCTGCTCGGGCCGGGCAAGCCGCTGCGTCTGGCGTTCGAGGCGCGCAAACCGCATTCCCTGATCTTCTGGGGTCCGCCGGGCGTCGGCAAGACGACGCTGGCGCGGCTGATGGCGGATGCTTTCGACGCCGAATTCCTGGCCTTGTCCGCCGTGTTTTCCGGAGTCAAGGACATCCGCGAAGCCGTGGCGCGGGCCGAAGCCGTGCGCGCGCACAATGGACGGGCGACAATCCTGTTCGTCGACGAAGTGCACCGCTTCAACAAGGCGCAGCAGGACGCTTTTCTCCCCTACGTCGAGGAGGGCTTGCTGACGCTGGTCGGCGCGACGACGGAGAACCCGTCGTTCGAAGTCATTTCGGCGCTGCTTTCGCGCGCCGCGGTCTATGTGCTCAATCCCCTGTCGGCCGACGAGCTGGCGCAGCTTTTCGAGCGCGCTCGCGGCCAGGCGTTGCAGGGACTGACTTTCGGCGACGAAGCGCGCGACCGTCTGATCGGCAGCGCCGACGGCGACGCGCGCCGCCTGATCAACCTGCTCGAACAGACGCGGACGGCGGCGGCGACGGCCGGGCGGACGCACATCGACGGGGCCTTCATCGACGACACGCTGGCGCAGAACCTGCGCCGCTTCGACAAGGGCGGCGAAGCGTTCTACGACCAGATTTCGGCGCTGCACAAATCGGTGCGCGGCTCGAATCCCGACGCCGCGCTGTACTGGTTCTGCCGCATGCTCGACGGCGGCGCCGATCCGCGCTACCTGGCGCGGCGCATCGTGCGCATGGCCTGGGAGGACATCGGCCTGGCCGATCCGCGCGCCGCGCAGGTCGCCGCGACCGCGGCCGAAACCTATGAGCGCCTGGGTTCGCCGGAAGGCGAGCTGGCGCTGGGCGAAGCGGTGATTTACATGGCCATGGCCGCCAAATCGAACGCCGCCTACGTCGCGTATAATGCCGCGCGGGCCTTCGTCGCCAAGGACGGTTCCCGCCCGGTGCCGTTGCACTTGCGCAACGCGCCGACCAAGCTGATGCGCGAACTCGATTACGGAAAAAACTACCGCTACGCGCACCACGAGGCGGAAGCGTACGCGGCCGGCGAGAACTATTTCCCCGAGAACATGCCGCCGGTCGAGTGGTACCGGCCCACCGAGCGAGGGCTGGAAATCAGGATCCGCGAGAAACTGGCGCACCTGCGCGAACTTGACCGGGAGGCGCTGCAAAAGGCGAAGAGGCCAAACGAGAGCGAATGTTTGAATCCACGTCCGGCGCCGCCGGGCGACGCGGAGTGAGCCGGGGATTGGGTATCGGAAAACGGAAATTCATGCGCGCGCGGCGCATCCGGCGATTTTGCCGATTTCCGACCTTCGACCCCGGGGCAGCGCGCACGAGCGCGTAACGGCCTCGCCCGATGGGGGAGCCGATGAAAAAGAAAGAAACTTGGCCATCCGGTGGCTTCCATCAAAAAAACGAGTGGCCAACGGCGGTTTCCAGGTTCAACCCATGCCGGTGACCGGGCGACACGGCATGGCAGGGTTTCATACCAAGTTGCAGTCATATCATCGTGATACGCCAAAAATGACCGAAATCTTGACACGTCGGACTGGAATATTGACTGCCTATTGAGCGCAACTTGGTATCAGGAGTCAGGCGGCAAGCTCCCGCACGGAGAGGAAAGAAGCGGTGGTACGCGAGCCTGCGGCTCGCATTGCGGGCGGGACGCCCGTTGTCGGAACTGATCGACGCGGGACGAACGCAGCGCCCGCCTTACCGGTTTCTCCGGCTGGGTTTACTGCCCTCGCGGCGCGAGGCGCTGCACGCGCGCATCGCCAGACGCTTCGACGCGATGCTCCGCGCCGGACTGGAAGACGAAGTGTCACGCCTGCGCGGCAAGTACGCGCTCTCGCTGGAACTCCCGTCGATGCGCTGTGTCGGCTACCGGCAAGTATGGCAGGCGCAGGACGGCCTCATCCCGCGGAATGAAATGCGCGACCGCGGCATTTATGCCACACGCCAGTTGGCCAAGCGCCAGATCACCTGGATGGCCAACACTCTCGAACCGGAAACCTTCGACTGCCTGGCCGACGATGTCCACGTCCGGGTCGCGATAGGAATCGTCTAGCTGCTGTCGGTTGACGGTACCGGGAAACAGGACAGGGAATTGGCGCGTTTCTATTTTTAACGTAGTGTCTCGTTCATGAAATAGGTTTGATCATGCAGAAAGAGGGG
>JAISNE010000127.1 GCA_031276375.1 Accumulibacter sp. | reverse complement strand
CCCAACTGGGTCAGGAAATTGACGGTGAACATCGTCTGCTCCGTATGCGGGCTGGAGCTTCCATATCCCTTGCTCTTCAGCCGCGAGGCGGAGCCGGTCAGCGACGAAAGCCCGCTGAGCCTGTGCGACCAGTTGACGCTGGCGCCGGTTTGCCGGACCTTGGCGAGGTCGGAGAAATCCGTTCCGAGGAACCAGCCCGAACCCGTCCCGCTGGCAATATTCTGGGTCTCGCCGCGGGTGGCCGCGAAGGTCAGCGTATTGCGGGCGCCGACCAGGGCCAGCGACAATTCCCTGCTTTGCCGCAGCGTCACGCCGGTGCTCAGGAAACCGCCCTGAAGCACGGCGTTCGGCGAGAGGCCGCTGCTCGCCAGCATGGCGTTCACGTAGGCGGCCCGCGCCGCGGGATCGGGGATGGATGAGGAAAACATGCTGTCGAGCAGGCTGAAATACGTGCCGACGGCTCCCGAGGACTGGTTCGCGGTGGTCTGGACATCCTTCGTCTGGATGTATTTCCACGCGGTGCCCGCCGTCCGGTGGGTGAAGGTGATGCTGTCGCTGTTGCCGAAAAAACGGTCCTCGCGGGAAGCCGCCAGCACGGTCCTGTCGGTCGGCGTCCATTCGAACCCCGCCCCGGCGATGGTTTTCGACTTCTTGTCATCGCTGACATAGTCGTTGGACTCGCGTCCGGCGATCAGGGATACGCGGAACTGCGGATCGACGCGATACGTCAGCACGCCTCGCACGAGATCCGAGCGCGTGTCGCGGCCCTGGCCAAAATCGTTTTTTCCCCGCTTTGCGTCGATGGCCCAGCCGAACCTGGAAACGCCGTTCACACTGGCCACGCGACCGGCCCATCGACTGCTTCGATCGTCGTGGGCGCTGCCCTCGTCCGAGCTCGTCCTGCCCAGGTCGTAGCGCAACAGATATTCGGCCGAGTCGCCGAACATGCCCTTGAAATAGGGAGAAATCCGGTACGAGCGGGTTTCGGTCGTATTGTCGCTGTCATTGATGTCGACGGAGGAATCGGCCGCTCCGCTGAAAGCCGACAGGTTCTGCCGCGCGATCGCCGCGCTGGCGTCGATGAAAAACCAGTCCTCCAGCGCCTCCAGCGTTCCCGCCGCGTTCAGCGAATTCTGGTAATTGTTGCGCGAAGCGTCGTTGGCGTAAAAGAGGCCATGCAGTTGATAATCGAAATTCAGTCTGAGACGGTCTCCGTGGCCGCTGACGCTGATTCCCGGCGAAACGTCGGTGATCCAGTCGCTCTCCCGGTGGTCCTTGACCAGCCCGACGTTGTCCGTCGCCGTCTCGCTGACGGAAACCGACGGCACGATCCGCCAATCGCCGGCCACCGCCGGCGGCGCCATCGCGCCCAATGCCGCGCCGAGCGCGAACAGGACGGCAAGCCTACACCGCGCCGCCATAGCCATACCCGTATCCGTACCCGTATCCATAGCCATATTCATCCCTGCCCATCGTTCTGGATTGATTCAACAACATGAGTCGAACCGGACAGAATTCGATTGCCGCCAACGCGTTCCTGACATCGGAAAGCGTCGTTTTTTCAGCGGCGACGACGACCACCACCTGCCCCATGTGCGAGGCCAGCGTCCGCGATTCCGTGGTCAGCAGCAAGGGCGGGGAATCGAAAATGATGATCCGGTCGGAATAACGGCTCGACATCTCTTCGAGCAGCCGCGCCATCGCGTCGCTGGCCAGCAGTTCGGTGGCGCGCGGGTGCTGCGTGCCGCTGGGCAGGATGGTCAGCTTTTCGATGTTGGTCCTGAGCAGCACCCGCGACAGCGGAACGGAATCGTCGACCAGCACGTCGAGCAAGCCTTTGCTGGGCGTCACTCCCATCCTGCCGAGCAGGGTCGGGCGGGCGACGTCGGCATCGACGAGCATCACCGTGTTGTCCAGTTCCATGGCGATGCTTACCGCGAGATTCAGCGCGGTATACGTCTTGCCCTCGCCGGGCAGGGAACTGGTGATCATGATCAGGTTGCCGTCCTTGACCCGCGCCGCGCCCTTGCCCATCGCGTTGTCGATGAGCGGGCGCTTGATGACGCGATATTCGTCCGCCTGGCGGGAACGCAAGGCGTCGGGGCGAAGGATTCCGGAAGCCTCCAGCACGTCGAAGTCGATGTCGACCTGCCGCGACTGCGGCATCTCCGGCTTGGGCGCCATTCGAGCCTCCCGCGGCGCAGGCGCCGCCGCCGGTTTCGGGGCCGGTTCGGCCACCCGCCGCGAAGGCGTCCCCGGTCTCGGGGCCGGTTCGGCGATTCTTCGCGGCGGAGCTTCCGGCCTCGGGGCAGGTTCGGCGATTCTTCGCGGCGGGGCTTCCGGTCTCGGGGCCGGTTCGGCCATCCGCCGCGGCGGCGCTTCCGGCTTCGGGACCGGTACGGCCACCCGCCGTGGCGGCGTCCCCGGCGCCGGCGCCGTTCCGCGGGCGCGGGCGCTGCCCGCGTTCGCGTATGGCGCGGCGCCGCGGCGCGGCTCGAAGCCAGGCGCGCCCTCTTCGCCGTCCGGCGGCGCCGGCGCATCGACGCCCGCGTTCCTCAACTGCTCCAGACGCTGTGCCGCCTGTTCGATCAGACTCATCATCGTTCCTCAGACAGTACGGGTCGATAGATAAACCAGCACCGCCATTCCGACGCCATACGCGCCGAAAAGCCCCAGAACGCCGGCGATGAACAGGCGAAACCGCCACTTGTTCCTGGCCGCGTCCGCCGCGGACAGTTTTATCGAAACGACGCCCAGCAATGGCAGGCCGGTCATTTCCCGCAGGGCGCGGGCGTCGAAGAAAACCGGCCGGAACTGGCTCGCCACGAACGGGGAGAAAAGACCGCCGCCCAGGGCCAGCACCAGGGTCATCGGCAGCAGCAGCAGACGATTCGGAGAAACCGGCTTGGAACCGACGCGCGGCGGATCGATCAGCCGGAAATCGACGGCGGCGGTCGATGCGTCCATCTCGCCGGAAATCTCCGCGGACTCCCGGCGCGCCACGAGGCTTTCGTAGTGTTTCTTGTGGATGTCGTAATCGCGGTTGAGTTGCACCAGTTCCGCCTCGATCTGCGGAATCATTTTCATCGCGTCCTTCAACTGGTTGTAGCGGCCCTGGTATTCCGTCACGCGGGTGCGCAGCGACGCCACGCTGGCTTCGCTCTCCGCCAGCGCGACCTTCAACTGCTGATACACCGGGTTCTGGCTGGCCACGGTCGAATGCGACACGCCGAGCTTCTTGCGCGCGGCGATTTCCTCGCGCCTCTGTTCTTCCAGTTCCTTGATCATCCTGCGCGCGCCCACGACATCGGGATGGCGGTCGGTGTAACGTTGCAAGAGGCTGTCCAGATTGCGCTTTTGCGCGTCGATGCGCCCATCGATTTCCGGCACCGCCCCCGAAGCCGCGTCGGGCGAATCGGACAGCAGCATCGCGTCCTCGCCGGCGATCTGCCTCTTCAGCGCGTCCCTGGAATTTTCCGCCTCGCGCAATTCCAGCTTGGCCCGTTCGAGGTCCGCGCTCACGTCGCTCAAACGCCCGAAGTAGTCCCGGCCTTCGCCGGCTTGCGCGGAAATGTTCCTGAGCTTGAAATCCTTCAGCCGGTTTTCCGCGTCCTCGAGCTTTTTCTGATAGACCAGAATCTGGTCGTCGATGAATTTCTTGGCCGAGTCGGAATCCTTGCGCTTGCTGCCCAGGCTGGACTCCACGAAGATCGACACCAGCGACTGCACGACGCGCTTGGCGCGCTCGGGCTGCGGATCGGTATACGCCAGGGTATAGAGATTGTCCCGCGACGTGCTCTTGATGGTCAGCGTTTTCGCCAGTTCGTCGATCATCGCTTCCAGGCTCGCCTTGTTGGTGATGTCGAGATCGAGATCCGCCATGCGCACCAGTTTTTCGAGATTGGGCCGGCTGATCAGCGTGCGGCTCAGGATCATGATCTGCTGGTCCATGTTCGGCTCGATCGCCAGGCCGGACATGAGCGGTTTCAGGATCGACTGCGTATCGACGTAGATGCGCGCCGAGGCTTCGTAGCGGTCGGGAATGCGAAAGACCGCGACGACGCCGATCAGCGCGATCACCCACGCGACCAGCAGGCCAAGCCAGTGGTGCTTCCACATCCCTCTCAGGATGAGAATGACCTGGCGAAGGATTTCATCCATCGGTCGAGCGTTCCTTCAAGGGTTGCGCGCCTTCATCCGGAAACCGCGGTCCGGGCGTCAGAACCAGCTGCGCGGGATGATGAGCACATCCCCCGGCATGATGTCGACATTGGCCGAGACATCGCCGCGCTTGATCAGATCCGCCACGCGCACGTTGTATTGCTTGTCGCCCTCGATCTTCCGCAGCAGCGTCGTCGAATTGCCGTCCGCGAAATCGGTCAGCCCGCCGACGGCGATCATCACGTCGAGCAAGGTCATCTTCTGCTTGTAGGGCAGCGTCTGCGGCTTGCCCGCCTCGCCGACCACGCGAATCTGCTCGCTGTAGGGACCGACGAACTGCGTCACGACGACGGTCACGACGGGATCGCGGATATATTTGCCAAGCTCCTTCTCGATATCGCGCGCCAGCGTCGTCGCGTCCTTGCCCATGGCCTCCAGATCCTCGACCAGGGGCGCCGCGATCTTGCCGTCCGGACGGACCGGAACGGTCATCGACAGTTCCGGATTGCGCCAGACCACGATGTTGACCGTGTCGCCCGGACCGATGATGTAGTTGTAACTCGACGAAGCGGCGCTCACCGGCGCGGGAGGCGCCTTGCTCGTCGCACAACCCAGAATCGCCGCCCCGAGTATTCCCGGCATGCTCCAGCGAATCACCGCGCAAACCTTTTTTTTCAGGCCGACCAGCATTTCATTCTCCTTAAGCAGCAATCAATTCACGGGAAATGTAACA
>JAISNE010000124.1 GCA_031276375.1 Accumulibacter sp. | reverse complement strand
ATGAGCGTCTTGAGATCGATGCTCACTGGTTTTCGGGTTTGCATGAAGGCCAGCATTTCGTCGACGGCCGCCACGGCGTCCGAGCGCCTGATTCCCTCCGCCGGCACCAGATCGGCCACGGCTTCGCCCCGCAGGGTGATGGTGTAGCGGTTGCCGTCAAGAACGCCGCGCAGCAACTCCGGCAACTTCGTCTTGGCTTCATACGATCCAACCTCGATGTTCATGGGATTCCTCCTCCTTCACACATAGACCAGTGTATAGACCGGTCGTAATAGAGTCAAGCAAACGAGGATGTGGTTGGGCTGGAGTCGGATGACGAAAATTTCGGCGGTTCCGTTCTTCCACTCGGGCATCTGACGCTCGCAGTCGCCCGAGCAGGGCAGCCGCGCGCACTCTCCGAAATCGAGAGCGCGCCCCGCTTCTCGATGCGCTTGCCCCGATGACGTAAAACGATGCAATCAACTGTGGAAATAACGGGCGGCTCAAAAGCGTGGCCTGTACGACAATTCGCCTCGATCGTCGGAAGGCAGTCCCAGTATCCGGCCTGTTTTTTTCCGGCATTTCCGAATCCGTGAGGAGTCCGTTCCATGTTGAAACTTGGCGCCGCCAACCTGCCCCGACTGCCTGCCGGCGTCGCCCGGCCCGCCTACGACCGCGCCAGAGTCGCGGTGGGCATCGTCCACTTCGGAACCGGCGGCTTTCACCGCGCTCACCAGGCGATGTACGTCGACGAACTGATGAACCAGGGACTGTCCATGGACTGGGGAATCTGCGGCGTGGGCGTCATGCCGGCGGACCGGCGCATGCGCGACGCGCTGAAGTCGCAGGACGGCCTGTATACGCTCGTCATCAAGCGCCCCGACGGCAAACATGACGCCCGCGTCATCGGTTCCATCGTCGACTTCATCTACGCGCCCGACGATCCCCGGCGCGTCATCGAAACGATGGCGGCGCCGTCGACGCGCATCGTTTCGATGACGATCACCGAAGGCGGCTACAACTTCCATCACGTCACCGGCGAGTTCGATTTCGGCAACCCGGCGGTCGCGCGCGACCTGGCGCCATCGGCCGCGCCGCAAACCGTCTTCGGCCTGGTGACGGAAGCCTTGCGCCGCCGGCGCGAACGCGGCGTCGCGCCGTTTACCGTGATGAGCTGCGACAATATCCAGTCGAACGGCGACGTGGCAAAAAAGATGTTTTCGGCATTCGCGCTGCGCAAGGACCCGGCGCTCGGCGAATGGATCGCCCGCGAGGTCGCTTTTCCCAACGCCATGGTCGACCGCATCACGCCGGTCACCGTGCCGGGCGACATCGAAGAGCTCGCCAAACGCTTCGGCATCGACGACGCCTGGCCGGTCGTTTGCGAACCATTCACCCAGTGGGTGCTGGAGGATCATTTTCCGGCCGGCCGGCCGGCTTTCGAAAAGGCCGGCGCGCAACTCGTCGGGGACGTGACGCCTTATGAACTGATGAAGCTGCGCCTGCTCAACGCCAGCCACCAGGCGTTGGCCTACTTCGGCTATCTGTCCGGCTACCGCTACGCGCACGAAGTCACGCAGGACCCGCTGTTCTCGGCCTTCCTCATCAACTACATGGAAAGGGAAGGCTCGCCGACGCTGCGGCCGGTTCCCGGCGTCGATCTCGACCTTTACCGGCGCACGCTGATCGGGCGCTTCGCCAATCCGCAAATAGGCGATACGCTGGCCCGCCTGTGCGCCGAAAGCTCGGACCGCATTCCCAAGTGGCTGCTGCCGGTCATCCGCGCCAATCTGGCGAACGGCGGCGAGATCCGGCGCAGCGCCGCCGTCGTCGCCAGTTGGGCGCGCTACGCCGAGGGTAGGGACGAACAGGGCGAGCCGATCGCGGTCGTCGACCGGATGAAGGACTCTCTGATGGCGATCGCCGCCAACAATCGGAAACATCGCACCGCCTTCATCGAGAACCGGGAAGTCTTCGGCGATCTTTGCGACGATCCGCGATTCGTCCAGGCTTACAGCGAGGCGTTGGCCTGCCTGCACGAAGCCGGCGCCAGGGAAACGGTGCGCCGCTTCGGCTGACGGGCATCGCCGTGGTCAAGGGCCGCGAGGCGACGATGGCGTCGGCGCCTTTCGATGTAAAAAAATCGTTGTCCACTTTTTTGCGTTCCCTTGAAAATAGAGCCATTCATGCCTGGCAGTCCGATATCCGAGAGATTTCCCTGGAAGCCATGTAAAATTTTGCGCAATCCTGCGCAAAAAGCGCCCTGACTTTGGCGATTCATCGTCGCATATTGCTTTCCATGCCTTGCCGCGCGACTCCGTGGTAAACCAAAAACAGGAGCGGAGCCGCGCGGCAAGGGAGGATGCCGGGTCGAATTTGCACGTTCATCGCGGAAGGGGGCCGACGATCATGAGCGCCAAACCATTGAGAGAGGTCATCGCGACGCCGCTCGATCATGATTTTCTGGTTTTTTGCCACGACTACCCGTTCCACTACACGGGCTGGCATTACCATCCGGAATTCGAGATTCACCTGATCCGCCGCTCCTCGGGGTCGCGCTACGTGGGCACGCACGTTGGCCCGTTCGGCGTCGGCGATCTGGTCATGACCGGCTCCGGCCTGCCGCACATGTGGGTCAGCGACGGCGCGCGCGAAGACATGTCCGGCGGGCGCATCCAGATCGCCGAACGCGATCTGGTCATCCAGTTCAACCATAATTTCGCGCATGCCTGCACCCACGAATTTTCCGATTGCGCGGAATTTTCCACCCTGCTCGACCAATCGCGCTCCGGCATCAAGTTTTCCGAAACGGCCGAGCGGCAAGCCTGGCCGCTTCTGCACGAGCTGCTCGACGCCAGCGGGATCGGCCGGCTGATCCTTTTTTTCCGCATCGTCGAATGTCTGTGCGGCGATGAGGCGCGGCAGACGCTGTCGCTGGTGCTGCCGAAGACCGATGGCATCCAGATGCGCCGGCTGAACAACATCCTCGGCTACATTGCCGACAATTACAGCCGCGCCGACCTCTCCTGCCGCGAAATCGCCGAGCGCGAGAACATGCAGATCTCGGCCTTCTCGCGCTTTTTCGACCGGCACGTGCGCTGTCCCTGCCTCGAATACATGAACCGCATGCGCATCTACAAATCCTGCCAGATGCTGATCGAAACGGATTCGTCGATCACGGCCATCGCCTACGATGTCGGCTACGACTCCTTGTCGACGTTCAACCGCAACTTCACGCGCTACATGGGCGCCTCGCCGACCAAGTTCCGCGCCGACCGCAACGCCTCGCCGGAACGGCTCAACGCGCACAGGAACCGCATGAGCGGCGTCGGGCACATCGTCCAGCCCTGAAAAGCCCGTGTAACAAATTGCGCAGCACTGCA
>JAISNE010000355.1 GCA_031276375.1 Accumulibacter sp. | reverse complement strand
GAGTATCGTCTTCGTCCTCGTGCACTCCGTCCTCTGGCCCCTGGCGCTCAACACTTATGCCGGCTTTCTCGGCGTGCCGGAGACTTTGCGCATGGCCGGGCGCAACTACGGACTCAAGGGCATTCGCTACGTTTTCCAGATACTGATTCCCGCGGCGCTGCCCTCCATTCTCTCCGGCCTCAAGATCGGCTGGGCATTCGCCTGGCGCACGCTGATCGCCGCCGAACTGGTGTTCGGCGCGTCCTCGGGCAGAGGCGGACTGGGCTGGTACATTTTCCAGAACCGCAACGAGCTTTACACCGACCGGGTGTTTGCCGGTCTGGCGACGGTCATCATCGTCGGCCTGCTGGTAGAGAACCTGGTTTTCCATAGCGTGGAACGCATCACCGTCCGCCGCTGGGGCGTCCAGCACTGAGGCCCGGCAGACGCATCCGTCGGGAAAAGTGGCGATAAAGGGCTTATGGCTTGAGGTGGACTTTTATTGGGCACGAAATGTCTTGTAGCCCTTGTCTTTCAAGCAGTCACTCAGGATGGTCTCGCGCGCCGCGTTCTCTTTGGACTTTGTCATTCCGCCGCCGAATCCGCCACCAAGCGCTCCGCCAGCGACGATGAAAGGGACCGCTGGCATAAGGACAGTGCCGGCAATCGCGGTCGCTATGCCCGCGACGGTCGTTGCGCCGACCGCGGCTCCCAAAACGGAATTCGTGGCTATGTCCCCGGACAAGTCGTATGTCTCGGCGATCTCCTGGCAGGCGCGATAGTCCTGCCGAAACCGTTCGCGGTTCTGAATTGACGTTGGATCAAGGGCAACGTTGACAGACGAGCAGCCAATGACCGCCAAAAAGGAACAAACGGTCATCACGGAAAACAGACGTGCAAACCTGTGGTTCATTGAAGTCGCCTGATGAGTGATGATGAGAGATATATAATAATGAACTCGTTGGGTTTCCGCAACCTATCAGTTGTAGCCTTAACAAGTGCAGCACGGCGAAACTTTGGCCATGGGAGAGAACCCGAGACCAACCAGTAGTCGGATATTATTTGCCGCGAACATGAAACGTCTGCGTGAGAGAGCTGGCTTCAGTCAGGAACGTTTCGCCGAATCAATCGGTTTTCACCGTACTTATGTTTCCGCCGTGGAGTTGGGTAAGCGGAACGTAAGCCTCGATAACATAGACAAGATCGCAAAGGCCCTGAAAGTCAGACCGTCGGATTTGCTTTCCGAGCAAGCGCGGCCTGGAACGGCAAGCGAGCAGGCGTAGCCTGCAAGACGGAAAAGGCCGCTGGCCGTATCCCTCCGGTCCCAACCTTCCGGCGCTTCGCGCCGCAAATATTACTGTCCTCTGTCCTCAGTCTTCTGTCTTCCGAACATTACTGTCCTCTGTCCTCAGTCTTCTGTCTTCCGAACATCACGGCGGCGTGAGTTCCAGGTCGCAGGCGGCGACTCGTCCCTGCACCGCCGGCGGTCCCGAGCGCGCCAGGACCTTGTCGGCTTCGCGCATGCGCGCCAGCAGGTGGATCAGCAGCGTCTTGCGGAAACGCTCCAGCAATTCCTCGGAAGCGAGATCGAGCGCGGAACTGTTGACTTCCAGAAACAGCGTCGGTTCGAGCGTCACCACCGTCGCCATGCGTTTCGAGTCGTTCGGATGCAGGTAGGCCATTTCCCCGACGACCTCTCCGGAGCCCAGCCGGCACAGCGATTTCCCCTCGATCGATACTTCCACGAAGCCCTGGATGATGACGCCGAAGATGCGATGGCTGTCGCCTTCCTTGATCAGCGTGACCTTGTCCGACACTTCGCGCCAGACGCTGATGCGCAGGACTTCCCACAGTTCGATGTCTTCGAATTCGCGGAAGAAATCCATGCCGCGCAGCATGGTGAAGCGCCCGCTGTCCTGCTGCGTCTCGTTCTCGTCGAATATCTGGTAGCGCACCGTCGACAGATCCTTGGCGAATTCCGCGCCGTTGCGGTAGCGGTTGTAGAGGTCCTTTTCCAGCGCCTTCTTGAGGATCGGATCGAGGCCTTCCGGGAGGTTCGGGTTGAGGTCGCATACCGACGGCGGGTCCATGTTGACGATCTTGTAGATCAGCGCCCCGTGGTTGTTGGCCCGGAACGGCAGGCGCCCGGTCAGGAGTTGAAAGAGCACGACGCCGAGCGAATACAGGTCGGTTTTCTGGTTCAGCGGATAATTCTTGATCTGTTCGGGCGACATGTAGGCGGGCGAGCCGACCCCCATGATGAAGGTGGAATCGCGGTTCATGTCCTTGTGCAGATTGAGCGCCAGTCCGAAATCGGTGATTTTCGGGTTGTCCTCGGCGTCGATCAGGATGTTGGCCGGCTTGATGTCGCGATGCACCACGCCGCGCCGGAAAGCGTGGTCGAGCGCCAGACAGCATTTGAAAATGATCCCGACGGCCCGGTGCATGGGCAGCAGACGGTTGATCGCGCAGTAGTAGTCGAGCGCCTTGCCTTCGATGTACTCCATGACGATGTAGGCCAGATCGCTCTCGATCGTCGCGTCGTGGATCTTGACGATGTTCGGATGATCCAGACGCCGGCCGGTCGACTCTTCGACCTGGAACAGTTTGCGCAGGCGGCGGGACATCACCGCGTTGTCCTCGCCGAAGCGGATCAGCTTGACCGCCACCTCGCGGCCGGAATCCGGATCGCGCGCCAGATAGACGATAGCCGTCGCGCCTTTGCCAAGCGTGCGCAGGACTTCGTATTTACCGATTTTGTCCATCCGTTCCGCGGATCCCGTTTTGTTGCTCATCGCTCAACCCGTGAGAATATCGCACGCGGCCAAACAAGCACAACAAAAGTTTGGCTTGAAAAGAAAATTTTTGTCCCCAGATAGCCGGAAGTTATCCGGGAGACTCCAACCATGCAAGAAATCGAGAAAGATATCGTCCCAGAAACCGATGGCGCGAGCGCGCCGGAATCCCCGGCGGAAGCGGTGGAAACGGTAGAAGCGGCGGAAAGCGGGGAAACGGCGGAAGCAGCGGAAGCGGTGGAAACAGTGGAAAGCGCGCCAAGCCTGGAGGAGCTGATCCGCCAGGCCGAACTGAAGGCGGAGGAGCATCACGATGCGTGGCTGCGCGCCAAGGCCGAGACCGAGAACGTCCGCCGGCGCGCCCAGGAGGACATCGCCAAGGCTTCCCGCTTCGCCATCGAGCGCTTCGCCGGCGAACTCCTGGCCGTCAAGGACAGCCTGGAAGCGGCGCTGGCCGTGGAAAACCCCAGCGTCGAGAGCCTCAAGGCCGGCAGCGAGCTGACCTTGAAGCAGCTTGCCGCGGCGTTCGAGAAATCGGCGCTCAAGGAGATCGATCCGGCCGGCGAGAAGTTCGATCCGAACTTCCACCAGGCGATCAGCATGATCGAATCGGAACAGCCGGCCGGCACGGTGGTCACCGTCCTGCAAAAGGGCTATCTGATCGCCGAACGCGTATTGCGCCCGGCGCTGGTCATCGTGGCCAAAGCGAAGGACTGAAAAAACCCGCTGGCTTGAAAACATCGTTCCCGACCCCAGATAGACAGCCATACACGATCAACGCCGGGGAGCGCGGGCCGAGGAAATCCGCTTCCTTGCTCCTCACCCCTGACTCCTCACCTGAAAGGAATTGAAAATGGGCAAAATCATCGGTATCGACCTTGGCACCACCAATAGTTGCGTTTCCGTCATGGAAGGCGGCAAGCCGAA
>JAISNE010000332.1 GCA_031276375.1 Accumulibacter sp. | reverse complement strand
TTTTTCACCTTGGCGCTATTGATCAGTTCCTGTCCCTTCAATACCCCGCCCAGGAGCAGGCCGATGATGACGAGTACAATGGCGATCTCGACCAGCGTAAAACCGGTTTGCGTTTTTTTCGGATATTGCATGTTGTCTTCCGTCCCATGATGTGAATGGGGTAAAGCGCATAGCATTTTTCGTGCCAATGATTCCGCAGGATTTTTTCACTGGGTTTTAAAAAAAATGTGACGGGGTTTCGACAGAAATGTCGAGAATCCGTCTGGCTTTGATCGAAATGTCCATTTCCGGACGCTTTTGAGAGGTTCCGGGTGAACTTGACCGGTTCGTTGGAGTGCTTCGGCAATTTCCTGCGCGAACGCCAGCGTTGGGTGTTGCTGGGCTTGCTCGCCGTGCTGCATTTGACCTTGATGGTGGGCGGAACGTCGCCGATCGGGCTGACATGCTGGTTCGTCGACGTCGGCCTTTTCATCCTCTGGCAGCCCTTCATCCAGACCGGGCGCCAGCTCGATTACGGCAAGCTGCCGCTGGTCCTGGCGGCCTTGGCGATGGGCGCGTGGCTGTTCGGCTGGTGGCTGCTGATCGTCTGGGTGATCGTCCTCGCGTCGCTGCTGGGCGGACGGGTGATCGTGGCGAACCATCGCCCGACACGGATTTTCTACCTGCTGGCGTTCGCCTATCTGCTGGGCGCCATGCTCATCTGGCTGGTGCCGAAGATCGTTCCCGATCCCGCGCTGCTGGGGCTTTCGCTGGAAGCGCCGTTTGTCCGGGGCGCGCCCTTGCTGTTCCTGGGCATGGCCCTGATGCCCAAACCGCGGGAACCCGAACCGTCGCGGTCGGGCCGTTTCGATTTCCATTACGGTGTTTTCATCTTTCTGCTGATGTCCGTGCTGGTGCTTGGCTGCCTCGCTTTCATGTTGCTGGGAAAGCGGCTGTATTTCGAGGCCTTGTTCCGCACCGTGATCTCGATGGCGGTGCTGCTGCTGGTGGTCGCCTGGGCGTGGAATCCCCGGCCGGGCTTTGGCGGCGTCGGGGCTTTTTTTTCACGTTACTTGTTGACCGTTGGCCTGCCGTTCGACGTCTGGCTGCAACAACTGGTGGATTGCGCCGAACGGGAAGACGATCCGGATCGCTTCATGCAAGATGTCTGTGAGCGTTTGCTCTCCGATCTGCCCTGGGTATCCGGCGGAAGGTGGTCGCCCGTGGCGGGGGCGGACGCAGGCGCGGGATGCTTCGGGGAACAATCGGCGCATGCCAGGGAATTCCTGTATCGGCCGCTACGACTGACCGTCTATACGCGCCATGCCTTGAGTCCCGTTCTGGCCTGGCATCTGCAACTCCTGAGCCGGGTCGCTTGCGAGTATTACCTGGCCAAGCGGCGGGCCGCCGCGCTGCAACGGATGAACTACCTGCGCGCGGTGCATGAGACCGGGGCGCGGGTGACGCACGAGGTCAAGAACATGCTCCAGTCGCTCGACGGCCTGTGTTATCTGGTGGAAACCTCGGATGCCGGCGACACCGAGAACTTGCAGCGCCTGATCCGGCGCCAGTTGCCGCAGATCGGCTTGCGCCTGCGCCAGACGCTGGCGAAGCTGCAACCGCCGTCGCCGGAATCGGCAAAGCGGTCCGCGCGGGAGGACGAGGCCGCCGCGACTGACTGGTGGGAGGGGTTGCGGCAGCGTTTTTCGCACCCGCGGATTCATTACGTTCCGGTGCGCTTCGATCCGGGCGCGCGGCTTCCCGCCGAGCTGTTCGACAGCGTGGCGGACAATCTGCTGCACAACGCCCTGACCAAGCTGCAAAACGAAAGCGCGCTGCGCATTGATGTCTCGCTCGCGCGGGACGCGAACAGACTGCGCGTCCGCGATAACGGAAGCGCGCTGGAGGCCGCCTTGGCCGCCCGCCTGTTCCGGGCGCCGGTCGCTTCGGAAAGCGGTTTCGGCATCGGCCTGCTGAACGCGGCAAGCCAGGCCGAAGCGCGGGGTTATTCGCTGCGCCTCGCCGAAAATGATGAGGGCCGTGTCTGTTTTGAACTGGCCCGGAAAGAAACCTTCGGCCCGCAATCCGAGAAAACACCGCGCAATCATTAGAGAATTTCAATAACCTAAATTCCTCAGTTGACTGTGCTGAAAACAGCGAATGTACTGGAAAAACAATAAGTTGCAGAACATCATGCTTTCGCCCGATGGGTGAATCCGATTTTTTACCTGAATCCCTGATTTCTCAACGTATCCACCGCTTTCGCTGTAATTGAACTGAGGAATTTAGGATAATGATATTGTGCGTCAGACCGCCTCTTGGGAAGTCAGGGCAATCGCATAAGCGGATGTCGTAATGGAGCGTTTGGGAAGGGCGTTTCGTTGCGGGCGCGGGCAGGCACGGTGGCTTGCCCCTACGCGGTCTTTCGCGGGAGCGGCCCCCCGTGGGCGACCAGCGTCACTATCCCGTCCCTGTCGCGTTTCCCTTCGGAGTCGTCAAAAAAGCCAAGAAAAACAGGCGGCGCTTCGCGCCGGAGGGTGTGCGCCCTCTCTCGCCCCTGCCGTGGCACTCTCCCCCGCCGGGCGAGGGAGAGCAGGCAAGCGCCGAGGCTCGTTTTGGGCGGCGGCGCGTTCGTTACCCTCGCCCCCTTCGGAGCACGGCGGTTCCCTTGCTTTTCCCCCTCGCCCCCTTGGGGGGAGAGGGTGGCGCGAAGCGCCGGGAGAGGGGGCTGTTCCTTGCGGAGCAAAGCGACGGTCGCTTTTTCTGATCCCTGAAACCTGATCCCTGAAACCTGATCCCTGAAACCTGAGCCCTGAAACCTGATCCCTGAAACCTGATCCCTGAAACCTGATCCCTAAATACGATTGCCCTATATCTGCGCCGACATTTTTTGTTGTCGCTCGATGACCTGCTGGCGGTGGCGCGGGAATCGTGGACATCCTGAAGACCCATCGTTTCATGAGCGGCGAAGACCTTGAACAAACCCTGCTCCGTCATGGCCTGCTCCACAACGGACACCCGCCCAGACCGCCCTTGGGCAGCCAAACCCCCATGGACGCCATGAACATGTGGTACGCTGATCGCCCACAATGCATCAATCGTTCGCCTGAATCGAATCGTCCGGGATGCAACATGCACTCAACCCTGGAATCCGTTATGTTTGCGGTCCGGAGGCACAGCGCAATCGGACACGCGCTGGGCATGAGGCGTAACGCCTGTATCGCCAGTCAGAATAATGAAGCGTCAAACAAGATTGCATAAGGATGCAAACGCAAAATCCGGATCTGCTGGATGGCGCGGCATCATTTCCTCCTTGTCCTTGAATACGACGGACGGTTCCATGAAAGCTTTTGTGTCGATCGCCGCGGTTTTGTTCTTCGCCTTCGCTTCGCCGGTTGGGGCCAAGCCCGCACTCTGGTACAAATGGCGGAGCGTCAGCGGGGACACGGTCTGCGCGCAGACGTCGCCGGGGCCGGGATGGGCGCGGCTGGAAACGGCCTATGTCGACCCGCGTTGTCAACGCCGGGATCGCCGGGCGGACGACGATGCGCGAACCAGGAACAGGAAGTAGGGAACCGGCGCCGGATATGTCCATGCCTGTCTTGAACGAACGGAAGAAGACCATTCTCGCCGAGTGCATGCTGCTGTTGGTCACCGTGATGTGGGGCATGAATCCGCCGGTCATCAAGCTGGGGCTGCAATATCTGCCGCCGCTGCCCTACAACGTGGCGCGCATGCTCGTCGGCAGTATCGTCGCGGTGCTCGTGCTGTGGCTGTCGGGCCGCTATCGCCGGCCGACGCGCAAGGATCTCTGGCTGTTCGCGCGCGCCAGCCTTTTCGGCTTTTTCGTTTTCCAGATTCTGTATGCCGAAGGCATCGACCGGACCACGTCGGGCAACGCGGCGTTCATGAGCTGTCTGCTTCCGCTGTTCGTCTTGCTGCTCAACCGGCTTTACGGCTTCGACACGATCAACCGCGCCGTGCTGATCGGCATCGCCTGCTCGATCGCGGGAATCGTTCTGATCGCGCTCGGCGCCGGCCGGGAACTGAGCGTGGCGGGCAAACACCTGCTCGGCGCGCTGCTGGTGCTTGGAGCGCAGGGCGGCTACGCCTATTACACGGTGTTTTCCAGGGAACTGCTCGACCGCTATTCCACCTATCAAGTCACCGCGTCCCTGATGCTCATCACCACCGCGCTGATGGTGGCGGTATCCTTGCCGGCGATGTACGCCGTGGCGTGGCCGGACTTGCCGATCCAGGCGTGGGGAAGCATCGCGTTTTCCGGCGTATTCGGCCTGTGCCTGGGCAATTTCCTGTGGATTTGGGGCGCCGGCGCGATCGGCACCGCGCGCGCGTCGGTGTTCAATAACCTGACGCCCGTGTTTGCGGTCATCACCGCGTATTTTCTGCTCGGGGAGACTTTCGGCGCATTGCAGACCGTCGGCGCGGCACTCGTGCTGGGCGGCGTCTATGTCACCCGCCTGCGCAACCGCCGTCCGTTCCGGCCAGCGGACAGCCGCGGGGCGAACGCGCCCGGAGCCGGTGGACAGGGGCCTCGCCCGTCGTAAACGCGCATTCGCCGGGTATAATCCCGCCGATCGCTTTTGGCTTCATTTTGCGGAGAAACCCGATAGCCGGCTATCGGGTTTCCCTTTTTCCGATTTGCTCATCCGTCCACGCCATCCTGGAGATTTTTCATGAGTGCCCGAATTCTCGACGGCAACGCCCTGGCGCGGGAGCTTCGCGCCGGCTTCAAGCAGCGCGCGGAAGAACTCGCTGCGCGTGGCGCGCGGCCAGGGCTGGCGGTGATCCTGGTCGGCGACGACCCGGCCTCCCGAATCTACGTGCGGCACAAAGTCAACGCCTGCGCGCAGGCGGGCTTTCACTCGGAGCAGCACGTCTACCCCGCCGATGTCGACGCGTCCACGGTATTGGCCCGGCTTGCCCGGCTCAACGCCGCTCCGGAAATCCACGGCATCCTCGTCCAGTTGCCGCTTCCCCGGCACTTCGACGCCGACGCGGTGCTGGCGGCGATCAGCCCGGAAAAGGACGTCGACGGCTTTCGCGCCGAGAACGTCGGAGCCTTGACGCAAGGCCGCCCCCGCTTCATTCCATGCACGCCTTGCGGGGTGATGAAACTTCTCGCGGCCGCCGGCGTCCCGATCGAAGGCCGGGAAGCCGTCGTCGTCGGCCGCTCGAACATCGTCGGCAAGCCGATGGCGCTGCTGCTGATGCACGCCGGAGCCACGGTCACGATATGCCACTCGCGGACGCGCGATCTGCCGGCGCACTGCCGCCGCGCCGACATTCTGGTCGCCGCCGTCGGCAAGGCGAGGATGATTACCGGCGAGATGATCAAGCCGGGCGCCGCGGTCATCGACGTGGGCATAAACCGTCTCGCGGATGGAAAGCTTTGCGGCGACGTGGATTTCGCCTCGGCCAGCGAAGTCGCCGCGTACATCACCCCGGTTCCCGGCGGCGTCGGCCCGATGACCATCGCCATGCTGCTGGCCAATACGCTGGCAAGCGCCGAACGCGCGGCCGTCGCCTGATTCTTTCCGGATAGAAGGAGATCGACATGTCGAATCAACCGCTCGTCGGCATCGTAATGGGCTCGGACAGCGACTGGCCCGTGCTGCGCGTCTGCGCCGAAACGCTGAAAAATTTCGGCGTGTCCCACGAAGCCAGGATACTGTCCGCGCACCGCACCCCCGACGCGGCGCTGGAATATGCATCGACGGCCCGGCAGCGCGGACTCAGAATACTGATCGGCGCCGCTGGCGGCGCGGCCCACCTGGCCGGCGTCCTGGCGGCCAAAACGGAACTCCCGGTGCTCGCCGTGCCGATGCCGTCCAAACATCTGCAAGGACTGGATTCGCTGTTATCCATGGTGCAGATGCCGGGCGGCGTTCCCGTCGCCACCTTCGCCATCGGCGAGGCCGGCGCCATCAACGCCGCCTTGTTCTCGGTCGCCATGCTCGCGCTGGGCGACGCCGAACTGGCGGACAAACTGCGCGATTTTCGCGCCCAACAGACCGCCAAGGTGCTCGCCAAGACCTTGCCCGGCCTGCCCTGAAGCCTTGCGCGGC
>JAISNE010000327.1 GCA_031276375.1 Accumulibacter sp. | reverse complement strand
AAGTCGAACAGGCGTTTCATCCTGGGCGCTCATACCAGCTTGCGCTCAACAGGCCGTCGATACGCAAGTCCGACGTATCGGGATTCCGGTCGTTTTTTTTTCGTATCACGAGGGTTTGGCGGCCACTTTGTATAAGTCCCACGAATCGGGCGGGACGCCCGCGCTCCCGGATTTTCGCGCGAAAGTGTGGAGCGCGGGCGTCCCGCCCGCCATGCGAGCCGCGCTCTCGCCTACCGCCGTCATTTTTGGCGTATCACGATGGCTTGACCGCAACCGAGTATCAGGCATCCGGAAGCGCCGTGGAAACGGCGGGCGCCTGCCCGGCCACCGGCGGCGGCAGGTGGGCGAGGTAGTTGACGCGCGTCGGGAAGGCGATCTCGGCGCCGTGGCGGGCGATGATATCGGCGATTTTCAGCAGCACGTCCTGTTTGATCGTGTGGAACTCGACGGCGGCGGTGGTGATGGTGAAGGTATAGATCATGATGTCGAGCGACGATTCGTTGAACTGGACGAAATTCACGATCGTGCTCTGGTTCTGGTCGATTCCCTGGTGCGCGCGCAGCATGGCGCGGATGTCCTCGACGATGCCCGCGACCTCGCCGAGGTCGTCGTAGCGCACGCCGATGGTTTCGTTGATGCGGCGGTGGCTCATCCGCGACGGATTTTCGACGGTGATGCTGGTAAACACCGAATTGGGCACGTAGAGCGGACGCTTGTCGAAAGTGCGGATGCGGGTCAGCCGCCAGCCGATGGCTTCGACGGTGCCTTCGATCTGCTTCTCGGGTGAACGGATCCAGTCGCCGACGGCGAACGGGCGGTCGAAATAGATCATCAGGCTGCCGAAAAAATTGGCCAGCAGATCCTTGGCCGCGAAGCCGATGGCGATGCCGCCGATGCCGCCGAACGCCAGCACCCCTTCGATCGAGAATCCCAGACTTTGCAGGATCGTCAGGAAGGTGGCGATCATCACCGCGATGCGCAGAAGCTGCGCGATGGCTTCGGCCGTGGTGTTGTCGACTTCCTGGCCGCGCGCGAGCCTGCGGCTGACGATCACTGCCTTCGCGTTGCCGATGAAGCGCACCATGAACCAGCTCAGACAGGCGATCACGCCGACGATCCGCGCCGGATGGACGAAGGCGAGAATGGCGGCGTCCGTTTGCGCCTGCACGACCTGGCCGGCGAAGGAAATGCCGACCACCCAGGCCAGCGCGAACAGCGGCTGGCGGGCCGCCGCGACGAGGGACTGTTCCAGCGGCGTGTCGTCCGCGCTGGCGCTTTTGCTGAAGTGCAGCAAAACCCGGCGCACCACGAAGTTGAAAACCACGATGGCGAACACGATGAGCATGATGTGCAGCCCGAGCATGGCCGCCTCGTCTCCGTCGGTCAGTTTTATCAGCCAGATTTCCAGTTGTTCCATGAGGTCTGTCTCCTCGAACATGTCGCGGCGGGTATTCTACCGGGATGGACGCCGGAGGGACGCCTGGCGCAGGGCGAAACCGTCGCGGAGGTGGAAGTCGGGACGCGGCGAGGAATGGCGCAGCGCCCAGTGGCTCAAGCCGTCGCCCGGCATGTCGGCCGCTTCGATCACCGCCGACAGGCCGATTTCCCAAGCCGCGCCGCCTGGGGCGAAGGGCAGCGAAGAGAGGGGCACGACGGCTTCCAGTTCGAGCCGGCCCGGCGTCGCGCGCGTCCTTATCCGCGGCGCGGCGAGCGCCGGATCGGCCAGGCGGCTCCGATAATCGCCGAAGTCATGGACGGCCCACTGTCCCGATGGCGAGAAGTTGAATTCCCGGTAGCCCGGTTCGCCTTCCAGTCCGGCGAAGGCTTCGAAGCAGGTGTGTTCCCAGAGGGAATCGCTCCGTTCCGGGGGACCCTCCGCCGGAATCCGTATCCGCGCCATGTCGCCCCGCAAGCGGTAACGAAAGGCGACGCATCCGTCGGCCAGAACGGCGATGCCGGCGTCGACGGCGTGAATCATCGGCGCCGGGGTGGCCGGATGGCGGATCAGGGAACGATCCGGTTCAATCATGACGGGGGACGGTCATTCCCGGATTCGCCAGACTCGTCATGGCCGCCGGGATCAGCCCAGCGCCTTGATCGCCGCGTCGTAATCCGGCTCGTTCTTGATTTCGGAGACCAGCTCGCCGTGCAGGATCCGGTTCCGTTCATCGAGGACGATCACGGCGCGCGCGGCGACGCCGACCATCGGACCGGAGGCGATCTCCACGCCGTAGTTTCTGAGGAATTCACGGCCACGCATGAGCGACAGGGTGATTACGTTGTTCAAGCCCTCGGCGCCGCAGAAACGCTTCTGGGCGAACGGCAGATCGGCCGAGATGCACAGCACCACCGTGTTGGGCAGTTCGCTGGCTTTATTGTTGAAAGCGCGCACCGACATGGCGCAAGTCGGCGTATCGATGCTCGGAAAGATGTTCAGAATCTTGCGCTTGCCGTCGAACTGCCGAAGCGGCACGTCGGCGAGGCCGTTGCCGACGAGTGAAAAATCAGGGGCGGTCTGGCCTTTTCCGGGGAAGTTGCCGGCGATTTCGATGGAGTTTCCTCCGAGAGTGACTGTGCTGGTCATGAACGTTGTCCTCCAAGGTAATGGGAAAGCCGAAAGGGTAAACATTAGACCTGTCCGCGGGACAGGTAAAGCCCATGTTCATCAACGGCTTATGATCGGCGTCGCCGGAAAAAGTTCGGCCGGTGCCGCGTTCCGTTATCATCGCCCCTTTGAACAACCCGAAGAGCCATCGACATGTCCAGTGCAACCCCCGCCTCCGCGCGTCCCGTTCGCCTCGAAGACTACGCGCCGCCGCCGTACCTGATCGAAACGGTCAAGCTCGAAGTGGACATCCGCGCCGGCGAAACCATCGTCTCCGCCGCCTTGAACGTCCTGCGCCATCCGGCCGCGCCCGGTCCGCGGCCGCTGATTCTCGACGGCGAGGAACTGGAAACCCTGTCGGTAAAACTGGACGGGAAACCCCTCGCGCCGCCCGCCTTCCGGATCGACGGTTCCCGGCTGATCGTCGACGCGGCGCCCGAACGCTTCACCCTGGAGACGCGGGTGCGCATCCGGCCCGATCGCAACACCCGGCTTTCCGGTTTCTATCGCAGCCGCGATGGCTATTTCACCCAGTGCGAAGCGGAAGGTTTCCGGCGCATCACCTGGTTCATCGACCGGCCGGACGTGATGGCGCGCTACACCGTGACCTTGCGCGCCGACAAGGAAGCCTTTCCGGTGCTGCTGGCCAACGGCAATCCGGTGGCCCAGGGCGACGAGCCGGACGGCCGCCACTACGCGACCTGGGAAGACCCGTTCCGCAAGCCGAGCTACCTGTTCGCCATGGCCGCCGGCAAGCTCGACGCGCTGCGCGACAGCTTCCGCACGGCGTCGGGGCGCGAGGTGCGGCTGGCGATCCATGTCGAACCGGGCAAGCTCGACCAGTGCGCGCACGCCATGACCGCGCTCAAGAAAGCCATGCGCTGGGACGAACGGCGTTTCGGGCTTGAATGCGATCTCGACCATTACATGATCGTCGCCATCGGCGATTTCAACATGGGGGCGATGGAGAACAAGGGACTCAACGTCTTCAACACCAAATACGTGCTGGCGCGCGCCGACGTGGCGACCGACGCCGATTTCGAAAACATCGACCGGGTCGTGGCGCACGAATATTTCCACAACTGGACCGGCAACCGCGTGACCTGCCGCGACTGGTTCCAGCTCTCCCTGAAGGAAGGGCTGACCGTCTTCCGCGACCAGGAATTCGGCGCCGACACGCATGGCCGCGAAGTCGCCCGGATCCGCGAAGTGCGCGGCCTGCGCGCCGTGCAGTTTCCCGAGGACGCCGGACCGCTGGCGCATCCGGTGCGCCCGTCGGCCTACGTCGAGATCAATAACTTCTACACGCCCACCGTTTATGAGAAGGGCGCCGAAGTCGTGCGCATGATCCAGACATTGATCGGCCGCGACGCGTTCCGCGCGGGCATGGACGAATATTTCCGCCGCCACGATGGACAGGCGGTGACTTGCGACGACTTCGTCGCGGCGATGGCCGCGGCCTCCGGATTCGATTTCACGCCGTTCATGGCCTGGTACCGCCAGGCCGGGACGCCGCGAGTAACGGCGCGCGGCGAGTACGACGCCGCGGCCCGGCGCTACACGCTGACCCTGGGCCAATCGTGCGCGCCCACGCCGGACCAGGCGGAAAAGACCCCCTGTCTGATTCCCGTCGCGGTCGGGCTGGTCGGGCCAGACGGCGGTGATTTCGACCTGGGCGGAACGGCCACGCGCGTGCTGCGGCTCACGGCGCGCGAGCAGACCTTCGTATTCGAAAACATTCCCGCCGCGCCGGTGCCGTCGCTGCTGCGCGATTTCTCCGCGCCGGTGATTCTCGACCACGCCTATGAAGACGCGGAACTGGCGCATCTCCTGGCGCACGACAGCGACCCGTTCAACCGCTGGGAAGCGGGACAGCGGCTGTTCGGCCGGCTGATTCTCGGCAACGCCGCGCGTCTTGCGCGCGGCGAGGAAGCAATATGGCCGGAAAACGTCGCCGCGGCCGCCAGGGCGGTACTGCTCGGCGGCAGCGACCCGGCGTTCATCGCCGAGGCGCTGACCCTGCCCGACGAAGCGACGCTGGCCGAACAGATGGACGTCGTCGACCCCGAGGCGCTGTTCCAGGCCCGCGACCGGCTGGCCCGCGCGCTGGCGGCGGCGCTGGCGGCGGAATTCTCCGCCATGTACGCCAGACTCGCGCCCGCCGGCGCGTACCGGATCGATACGGCGGAAGCCGCCCGCCGGCGTCTGCGCAACCTGTGCCTGGCCTACCTGAACCGGCTCGATACGGAGGACGCCCGGACGCTGGCGTTCCGGCAATTCGCCGAAGCGGACAACATGACCGACCGCTTCGGCGCGCTCGCCGTCCTGGCCCAAAGCGACACCCCGCAACGGATCACCGCGCTGCGGGACTTTTACGCCCGCTGGCAACACGAAGCACTGGTGGTCGACAAATGGTTGTCGGTGCAGGCGGCCAGCCGTCTGCCGGAGACCTTGCGGCGCGTCGAGGAATTGACCCGGCATCCCGCGTTCGACTTGCGCAACCCGAACAAGGTCTACGCTCTGTTGCGCACCTTCGGCGCCAACCACCGCCATTTCCACGCGCAAGACGGAGCGGGCTACCGCTTCCTGGCCGCGCGCATCGGCGCGCTCGACCCGCTCAACCCGCAGGTTGCCGCGCGTCTGGCGCGCTGTTTCGACCGCTGGAGGAAGTTCGACGCCGCGCGCCAAAAACACGCCCGCGCCGCGCTGGAAAGCCTGCTGCGCCAGCCGGGCCTGTCGCGCGACGTGTTCGAGGTCGTCGATAAGAGCCTGTCGCAATAGTCAAACCGCAAGGCGCCCACAAGCGTCTTGGCGGCCGGCCTGTCCGCCGGGGTTGGCACCCGTGGGGATCCAGTGGTCATCGCCGCGTTCCATCCCCGGCGAATGACCAACGAATCACGTTTCGAGATGCCAGGAACCCCCAACCGAATACGGCCTTTCTCCGTCACGGATGCCTGCGCGGGTTGGGAGACGACCAAAAAAATGCCGCGCGAAGCCGCCGCGCAATCACGGAACGCCCTGCCCCGAGGCAAGGGCCGTAGAAAATCATTCGAACCGTGTTGTCAAGGATTATTTTGCCCCGTTGTCACGAGCTTTTAGACTTGTCCGCTTTTTATGCCGGGAATGGAAACTGGTGGAGGGCGTAGCCCCAATACTGTTTATTTAGACAATATTCGTATTATTGGCCGGCAAAGTTGAGTGAGAGGATGCTTGCGTTTTCGGAGCTTGAAGTTGCTCATCTTTCTTTTGACACCGCGCGGGTTGCGCTTGCTGCGACTGGAGACGACATGACCGGAGGCGATCTCTCGCAAGAGGCTATCGAACCAGGTAGGGCGGTGCTCAGGGGGGAAGGGCCGCGGAAGCGGGGAGACGGCGCTTGATGATGCGTACCGCGTGAACGAAGGATAAGTCTTCGGCGGCCTGTTGCGTAGCTTGTGCCGCCTGACTCATCAGTTTGCGAATGGCGGCGTGCGCCAGGAGGAGCGCGTAGAACTCCTGTTCGACGAGTTCGGGGCGTTTGCTTCGCAGGGTCACGGCACGTGTCGCCAGGTGGGTCTTGAGTTCATCGAAGGCCTGCTCGATCGTCCAACGGCGGTGATAGAGCGCGGCCAACTCGGTCGCGGGCGCGAGTTTGATGTCCAGCCAATTGGTGACGAGGCGATAGGAAGGCTCGGCATCGGGAAGACCGTCGAGCGCGTACTCGATGACACGCACGACCGTTCCCTTCACCCGGCGACGCCGATCCTTGTCGTTCGCGTAAAGAGTCGTCAGATAAGACCCATCGGCGCATTCCGTCTCGCGCGGCAGGCGCTGGTTGGCCTTGGCCCGAAACAACAGCTTGGCACCACGGGCCGCCGCCCGTGGCCAAAAAGGATAATTGAAGAAACCCCGGTCGGCCGTGACCAGCATCGTCGCGTCCGCCTGGTCGATCACCGGCCCGGCCAGCGTGATTTCGCCCGTGGCATAAACGCCCGGATTGGCGAAGCAGAGCGTGTGCGTGCCACACTCCGCCATCGTGACAAAGCGCAAGCGTGGAAAGGCCGCCTCACCCCGCGAGACGCCAGGGTACCCAAAATGCTCGGCATTGGCCTTCTCGTCGGGCATCTCCAGCGTCGAACCATCCAGAGCCATGACCCGCAACCCCGCAAACAGGACGCCAGGCATGTCCGCTGCTCCATGCGGACGAACCTGTTCCTCGTAGAGTCGTCGCAACGGCGCCGCCCCAACGCGCCCACGCGCCTGCGAAATCGCCCCTTTGCTGACCGTGACACTCGACAAACCCGCCTCTCCAAATATCGGCCGCAACCCCTCGATAACCAGCCGCAACACTTCTTCGTAGGCGACTTCGGCATAAAGCACCATCGCCATCACAAAATACACCAGCACTTCATGTGGCAAACCCCGTCGCCGCTTGCTCTGTACTTCGTTCGCCACCAGTACCGCGCGAACCTTGTCCAACGGACAATTCCACGCCAGAAACCCTACCGCCAGATAGTCTGCCAGCCTCGCCCCGGCTGACAACTTCGCCTTGACTCGTCCCATGCCTGGTCCTCCTTGGTCACTGGGGGCCTATTTTACTGCTAATCTATATAGCTAAACAGTATTG
>JAISNE010000287.1 GCA_031276375.1 Accumulibacter sp. | reverse complement strand
AAACTCATCTCGCCGGAGAGATGGGCGGGCGCCCGCGCGATCTCGGCGGCGTGACAGGGATGCCCCCGCCAGTCTCCGATGCGCAGCGCCGTCGCGGGATGGTCGAAATCGGACGCGCGCCCGAGCGGGAAAGTCTTGCCGGCCGGGCCGCCATCCACGACGAAAAACCGGTTCTCGTGGCGCAGCAGCCAGTAGGAAACCTCGTCCATGGCGCCGTGAACTCCTAAATCTGCACCGTTTCGGCGAAGGACAGGGCCTTCATCTGCGCCTGGTTGAAGGCCTCGCCCGACAGGCCGAGCATGCCGGCCTGGCTGGCGATGGCTTTCCCGTCCTCGCCCTCGCAGGCGATCGCCAGATCGAGAAACGGGCCATAAACACCGCCGCGCCCGAGCAGCGCGTCGCAGATCGACTCGGGCAGGCTCATCGTTTCGAGCACCTTGTCCATGCTGATGCCGAGCAGGACTTCGAGCATCGAAAAAGCGCCGGTGATGAACAGGTTGTCGTATTCGTTCGGGTCCACCAGCCCCTGGCCCAAGATTTCCATCAGGCGGGCGCGGAACAGCGCCGTGTGCATCTGGGCCTGCGCCATCGGATCCTTGCTGGCCGTGGCCAGCAGCAGCGAGAGCCATTTGTTGAGTTTTTCGTAACCGAGGATGGTGACCGCGTGGCGGAACGACTGGATCTCGCAGGACAGGCCGAATCCGGCGGAATTGATGTAACGCAGCAACTTGTAGGAAAGCGTCACGTCCTGTTTCAGCGCGGCCTCGATTTCCTTGACCTCGGCGTTCTTGCGCACCAGGTTCATGATCTGGATGATCCGCGCCTGGCCCGGATTGATCGTCTTGGCCGGCGCGCCGGACGGTTCCTTGAAGAACCAGCTCGCCACGGCGTTGAGGCCGGCGTTCAGACAGTCCTGGAAAGCCTGCCGGTCGGCGACGTTGAAAGCCACGCCGATCCCGTAAGGCTGCGTTTGCGCGGCGAGGGTCTTCATCTGGGACGGCGGGAAGCGTTTTGCGTCAAGGCCGATGAAACGGAAGGCGACGCCGGACGAGAACGCGCTCTGGGCATGTTCGTCGACCATCAGGCACAGCGAGGCCTGCGCGGATTGCAGGCGGGAAACCAGCGCCGCCGCGTCCGGGGCGGCGAACGCGGAACCCGGCAGTTCGAAGGTGGCGTTGGCCGGCAGGTTCCCTTCAAAGAGTTCCGGATCCCAGGAAATTCCCCCGCCGTTGAGAAACACCGGCCTCTCGTTCGCCGGCCAGTCGTCGCCCAGGACTTGCAGCGCGCCGAGCACGCCGCGCGGCGTCGCGCCGCCCGGCGCGTGCAGGTTGATGCGGTTGGCGAGGATCCGGTTCTGGCGGTTGATGAGGGGCTGGCGGGAGATGAAGATGTCGGGCATGGCGATTACCTGGAAAGTATTCAAGAGGTTGGTTTGGCCGCGGGCGCCGCGGATGTCCTTTCCGGCATTCGTCACCCGGGTGGGCGATAAATTCCTCGCCGGCAATCCGCATTGTCCGCCAAAATCGCGCCGGGCGGTGTTTCCTGTGTTTCCTTTTCGCCGGCGCGCGGGCCAGGCCCGACCCCGATCGCAAAATCCATGATCTTTCTCTCGCGGAAGATTCCGTTAAAATCCGCGCGTGCAAACACTGCTCATCGTCGGATGCGGCGACATCGCGCGGCGAACGCTGCCCTATCTCGCCGGTCGCTACCGCATCGTCGCGCTGCTGCGCGACGCGCGGGAGGCGGCGTTCTGGCGCGCGCGCGGCGCGTTTCCCTTGCTCGCCGATCTCGACCGGCCCGCCAGCCTGCGGCGCGTCGCCGGGCTGGCCGACGCCGTCCTGCACTTCGCGCCGCCAACCGCATCCGGCCCGCGCGACGTCCGGATGCGCTGGCTGCTCGCCGCGTTGCGCAGGGGAAGCAGTCTACCACGGCGTTTCGTCTATATCAGCAGCAGCGGTGTCTATGGCGACTGCGCCGGCGCGCGGGTGGCCGAGACGCGCCCGCCGCGTCCGCTCACGGCGCGCGCCCGGCGGCGCGTCGACGCCGAACGGCAGTTGCGGCGCTTCGGCCGCGACGCGCGCGTTTGCGTCAGCATCCTGCGCGCGCCCGGCATCTACGCGGCGGACCGGCTGCCGCTCGACCGGCTGCGCCGGGGCTGGCCGGCCCTGCGCGAAGAGGACGACGTATTCACCAGCCATATCCACGCCGACGACCTGGCGCGGCTGGTCTGCGCGGCGCTGCGCCGCGGCGGCCCGAACCGCGTGTATAACGCCGCGGACGATTCGTGCCTGAAAATGGGCGATTACTTCGATCTCGTCGCCGACCGCCGCGGCCTGCCCCGCCCGCCCCGCGTCTCGCGGCAGGAAGCCGAACGGACGCTCTCCCCGGCGCGGTTCTCTTTCATGAGCGAATCGCGCCGGCTGGACAACGGACGCCTGCGCCGGGAGTTCGGCGCGCGGCTGCGCTACCCCGTGATCGCCGACGGGCTTGACGCCTCCGGCGCGAACGACCCCTTTTGAAGTCAAGCCCCCTTTGAAGTCAAACCTTTCCCCGATTCCATGGAAAAATTCTTTGCCACCTGCCCGCGCGGACTCGAACCCCTGCTCGCCGAAGACATCGCCGCCGCCGGCGCCGCGGACCTGGAAACGACGCCCGGCGGCGCGCACTTCACCGCCGACTGGCGCGGCTGCTACGCGCTCAACCTGCATTCGCGCATCGCCACGCGCGTGCTGTGGAACGTGGCGCGCGGCCGCTACGCCAGGGAAGACGACATTTACCGCCTGGCGCTGGAAACGCCCTGGCCGGAATGGTTCGACGCCGACCGGACCCTGCGCGTCGACGTAGTCGCCGTCAGGAGTCCGCTGAAAAGCCTGGAATTCATCACCCTGCGCATCAAGGACGCGGTCTGCGACCGTTTCCGCGCCGACCGGGGCCGGCGCCCGAACGTCGACACGCGCGAACCGGACGTGCGCGCGCACGCTTTCCTCACCGCCGACACCTGCGCGCTCTACCTCGATACCTCCGGCGCGCCGCTCTATCAACGCGGCCTGCGCCAGAAAACGGTGGAAGCGCCGCTCAAGGAAAACCTGGCGGCCGGCCTCCTGCGCCTGTCCGGCTGGCGTCCGGGCACGCCGCTGATCGATCCGATGTGCGGCAGCGGCACCCTTCTGATGGAAGCCGCGCAGATCGCGCTCGCCATCGCGCCGGGCGCGAGCGGGCGCGGCTTCGGCTTTCAGCGCCTGCGCAATTTCCGGCTGGAAACCTGGAAAGAGTTGCTCGACGCCGCGCAGGACGCCGAGCAAGCGGCGCGGCCGGCGCAAATCTGGGGCAGCGACAT
>JAISNE010000181.1 GCA_031276375.1 Accumulibacter sp. | reverse complement strand
ATTCGCGTTCTGGCCATGGATGGTGTACAGGCGGCCAACTCGGGGCATCCGGGGGCGCCGATGGGCATGGCGGAAGTCGCCGTGGCGTTATGGAACCGTCATCTGAAACACAATCCGGCCGATCCGGGATGGGCTGATCGCGACCGTTTCGTGCTGTCCAATGGGCACGGATCGATGCTCCTCTATGCCTTGCTCCACCTGAGCGGTTACGCGCTGCCGCTCGACGAACTGAAGCGGTTCCGCCAGTTGCGCAGCAAAACGCCCGGACATCCCGAATACGGGCACACCGCCGGTGTCGAAACCACCACCGGTCCGCTCGGCCAGGGCCTCGGCAACGCCGTCGGCATGGCGCTGGCGGAAAAACTGCTGGCGGCGGAATTCAACCGCGACGGCCACCGCATCGTCGACCACTACACCTACGTTTTCCTCGGCGACGGCTGTATGATGGAAGGCGTCTCGCACGAAGTCTGTTCGCTCGCCGGAACCTGGAAGCTCGCCAAGCTGATCGCCCTGTACGACGACAACGGCATTTCCATCGACGGGCGCATCGACGGCTGGTTTACCGACGATACGGCGAAACGTTTCGAGGCCTACGGCTGGAACGTCATCCGCGATGTCGACGGCCACGACATCGACGCCGTCGAGCGGGCAATCGCCGGCGCCAGGGCGCAAAGCGCCGGGCCAACGCTGATCTGCTGCAAAACGGTGATCGGCAAGGGTTCGCCGCACAAGGCCGGCACGCATGACGTGCATGGCGCGCCGCTGGGCAAGGATGAAGTCGCCGCCACGCGCGCCGCGCTCGGCGTCACCGGCGATCCGTTCGAAGTGCCGCCGGAAGTTCGCGCGGCCTGGGATGCCCGCGCTGCGGGCGCCAGCCGCCAGGCGGAGTGGAACAAACGGTTCGCCGCTTATCGCGCGGCCCATCCGGAGCTTGCCGACGAATTCGAGCGCCGCATGAACAAGGCGCTGCGCGCCGATTACGCCGCCAAATCGGCGGAAGCGCTGCAAGCCATCGCCGACAAGGGCGAAACCATCGCCACGCGCAAATCGTCGCAAAACGCCATCCAGGCGCTGGCCCCGCTGGCGCCCGAATTCCTCGGCGGCTCGGCCGATCTGGCGCCGTCCAACCTGACCCAATGGAAGGGCTGCCGCGAAATCCGGCCGGAGACCATCGACCAGGGCGGCAATTACCTCCATTACGGCGTGCGCGAATTCGGCATGGCCGCGATCATGAACGGCGCCGTCCTGCACGGCGGCTTCCGGCCCTTTGGCGGCACTTTCCTGATGTTCTCCGAATATGCGCGCAACGCCATCCGCATGGCCGCGCTGATGAAGATCAATCCGATCTACGTGTTTACCCACGACTCCATCGGCGTCGGCGAGGACGGCCCGACGCACCAGCCGGTCGAGCAGACCGCCACGCTGCGCATGGTGCCCAATCTCGACGTATGGCGTCCGTGCGACAGCGTCGAAGCCTTCGTCGCCTGGCAGATCGCGCTGGAACACCGGGAAACGCCGACCGCGCTGATTCTTTCCCGCCAGAACCTCGCGCATCAGGCGCGCGACGCCGAAAAGATCGCCGCCATCCGCAAGGGCGGCTACGTATTGAAGGACTGCGCCGGCGCGCCCAGGGCCGTGATCATCGCCACCGGCTCGGAAGTCGCGCTGGCCGTCGCCGCCCAGCAAACGCTGGCCGAAAAAGGCATCCCGGCGCGCATCGTGTCGATGCCTTCGCCCTTCCTGTTCAACAGCCAGGACGCCGCCTACCGCGACACCGTGCTGCCGCGCGGCATCCCGCGCGTCGCCGTCGAAGCGGGCGTGACCGGCTACTGGCGCCAGTACGTCGGCCTGGAAGGCGCGGTGGTCGGCATCGACTGCTTCGGCGAATCCGGCCCCGCCGCCCAGGTCTTCGAATTCCTTGGCCTCACCGCCGCCAAAGTGGTCGAGGCCGTCGAAGGCGTGGTGGCCGGCTGATCCACCGATGATTGCTTGATTCCAGGTGGGGCCGGGAATCGGGGGGAAACAGAATCAGGGGGAAACATATTCCCCCGCCCGCTTGCGGGAGAGGTCGGCGGTTCCATGACAACGAGCGTTTGGGCAAACCGAACCGCCGCCCTTCATCCGCCTTCGGCGCCTTCTTCCCGGAGAGGAGAAGGGAAGGGGAGTTGCGGCCTTCGGCGCCATTTCCCCGAGAGGAGAAGGGAAACAAAAGGGATTCAAGCGCCACGCTTTTCTTGTGGGCGATGTTTCATGCCGAGTTGCGGTCAAATCATCGCGATACGCCAAAAATGACGGCGGTACGCGATCCCGCGGCTCGCATGGCGGGCGGGACGCCCGGTTCGGAGGACCGAAGACAGTCATATTTGCGGCGCGAGACGCCGGTAATTGACTGTCCTCGGTCCCTGACGTTTCCCCTCGAATTCATGAAGAATTCAAGAAAAGAGGAAAGGCTTGAGAGTTCGCCATGGCAAACAGAGGAAAGCATTTCCGAGAGAGGAAAGGGAAAGCCAATGCAACCGGAAACAGAGTGCCCGGCGAGCCAGGGTGATGACGGAGATTTCCTTGCGCTGGATCCGGCAGGCGCCTTGGAACAGGAAGGTCAATTGTTTCTGTTGGACGCATTCGCCAATCAAGCGCGGCACCCAACCGTCCCCCCGTGCCCGTCATTCCCGCGCAGGCTTAGAATCCAGCATTCCGCCGCCTTTTCTGGATTCTAA
>JAISNE010000177.1 GCA_031276375.1 Accumulibacter sp. | reverse complement strand
TGGATGAAGGGCACGACGCCCACGACGATGCCGGAAAACAGGGAATCGGTTTCCACCTCGGAGGTGGTCGTCGTCGCGCCACCGCCCGGATTGGTGACCGAGCCGCTGGATTTGGAGATATAGCGGATATTGGTGCCGACGGAGAGCAGCGCGGGCGAACCGTTGCGCACGCGGACACTGGGGTTCGACAGCACGCGCAGGGCGCCAAAGGAACTCAGGGCGCGAAGGGTCGCCGAGAAGCGGTCATCGCCATAGTGCAGGCCCAGCCCCGTCCCGTTCCTGATGCCGATGGCCTGCGCCGGAATGGTGAGCGTGCGATCGAGCAGGTTGCCGCCGGGAAAATTCGCCAGCGCCTCCTGTCCGATGATCGGCGCGGGGCCGTAGACGCCCGCGAGATTACGGCGCAGCGCCGTCCAGTCCACACCGAACTGGTAATCATCGTTCAGTTGCACGTCGATCAACTGCGCTTCCACCTGTACCTGGCGGCGCAGCATCTTGCTGTTGCGCTCGACCAGCCGGGCAATCGCCCGAACCTGCCGGGGACGCGCCTTGACGTAGAGCGCGCCGGTCGCCCGGTTCAGGCTGTAGGCGACGGGCGCAACCGGCGCTTCGGCGGCGGGCGCGGCGATGGAGGAGGAACGCTTCGGCGCTTCCCCACGCCCTTCCCCCAGACCCAGAATCCGCTTGACGGTGTTTTCCAGCTCGTCATAGGGATCGATCTGCTTCGAGGAATTGCCACGAATCGAGAAGTCGGCGCGCAGGGTCTCTCCACCGGAGCCACCGCTACCGCCACTGCCACCGCTGCCGCTGGAGGAGTTGCCGCCGAACACGTCACCGCCGGAAGCCAGGTCGATGGCGACATTGGCGCCCAGGTATCCAGTGTTGAAAACGCGCTCTTCCAGGAGGCTGACGACCAGCGCGTTGTTGCGGATTTCACCGTGCAGGTCGAAGATTTCCAGGATGTGGTTGTAGACCTCGCGCACCGTCACATTCTTGAGGTGCAGGCTGGCGCGCGTGTCCTGTTGCAGGACCAGGGGATCGACCACGACATTCAGCCCCGCCTGGTCTTCCAGCACCCACAGGAGCTTGCCGATGTCGACATCGCGCATGTTGACCGAAACGATCTTGCTTTCCATCGGGCTGAGCACCGGCTCGACCGGCGCCAGTTGTTCCTCGGCGACCGCGCGATTCAACTGCGCCATGAGATCGTCGTAATTCCGGGCAAGCTTGGCGGATTCCTCGCGGATGCTCTCCACCATCCCCGTGTCGGGAATGGGCTTTCCCGGTTCGAGCGCGTCGAAACTGCGGTAGCTGGCGCACCCGCCCAATAACAGGGCGGCAAGGAGCGCGAGCGCGACCCCTCCCGACCTGCCTGGACGTACCGGTTCGATATTGGATATTTTCATTTTTCCCTCTGCGTGAATGGCGTTAATTGATGTGACGCGCGAGCCAGCCCGTCAAGGCGGCGGCAGACTCGGCGAGGACGAAATCGTCGTAGTTCCAGGCGGCGGGCTGCCGGGGCGAAGCGATGCAGCCGCCCGCGCTGCCGACGGCGACACCGGCGTTGAGGCCGTCCAGCGGATTGCCGCTGCCATCGGCGTCCCGGTTGGGGACGACCAGCGCGAAGGCGGGATGCGTGGCGGTACTGGCGCAATCCGAAGCGCCGTTCGGGGCAAGACCCGCGACGCGGATGTGCGCTCCATCCAGCGGCGTCGCCGGAATCTGCGTGAGCGCCGCCAGCGTGTCGCCGTAGCCCCGATAATCCGGATCGCCTTCGGCGTCGCCCGTACGCTCTTCCAGCCGGGTCGCGTCGTTCGTGCCGGAGGCGCGATAAACACTGTAGCGCATCCGGTTGTGGGTGTTTTCGGTCAATCCCAGGCTTGCGTAGGGCAAGTAGCCGGATTCTCCCCCGCCGCAGTTTTCATGACCGTCCGCGTTCGTGTCGGGACAGGGCAGGCGCTTGTTCGCCAACAGGAAGGCGCGGATGGCCTCGCGCGCGTTTTCCGCTTCCGCCGCCGACTGCGCGCGCGTGTTTTTCTGGTCGACGCCGGAAAAGGCAAAGGTTGCCATGAGCGTAATCACGCCAAGCGCCACCAGCACGATGGCAAGTTCGAGCAACTGGAAACCGCGCATGAAAGTGGAAGACATTTCATTGCTCCGCCTGCCGCCGCGTCACGTTGTCCGCCATGAAATCCATGCGCAGGGCGCGTTGCTCCCGCAGGATCGCCGCCTGCAGGCGCTGGATTTTCGCGTTGTCCCGCTGCGCCTGCGGCTTCCTGGCTTCCGCCTCCAGTTCCTGCGCCAGCTTCTGGATTCTGTCCGCCACCTTCAGGTTGTCGCGCAGCGCCTGGATGTCCATGCCCGCGATCCGGGTCGAGCCTTGTATCTCGGTCAGTTCCTGCAAGATGGGGTCCAGTTCCATCGGCGTCGGCTTCCGGCCATTGGCGGTCAGTTCGCGCAACCGCTGTTGCAGCCGCCGCATGCGCTCGACGCGCTGCGCGTCAGGACGCGCCACCGGGGCGACATTCGGCGGGGCTGCCCTGCCCGGCGAGAGCAATGGCGATGGCGGCGCGTCGACTCGCACCGGCTGGACAGATCGCCAGAGGTAGACCAAACCCGCGCCCTGCGCGATGACCACCACCAAAAGGAAGCCCGTCAGGATTTTCCAGGTCTTGCTCATGGCCGCCCTTCTCCCGGCGTCGCCGTGTTTTCCCTGGCGATTTTCAGTTGGACGCGCTGGCCTTCCGCGTCGCGGACAGTGATCGAAGCGTCGCCGATCGCCACCACCCGCGCGCCATCCTCCAGGATGTCTCCGACATGCACGACGCGCCCGCCGACAATGGCGCGCCGCAAGTCGGCGGCAACATAGGTCAGCGCCAGCCG
>JAISNE010000136.1 GCA_031276375.1 Accumulibacter sp. | reverse complement strand
CCGCCGCTGCAATACCACTACCTGAAACGTCCGTACACCCTCATCCCCGGCACGGCGGAAGCCGTTCCGGAACCCGAGTATTTCGACGCCGCCGGCCGGCGCCTGCCCGCCGACGCGCCGCCGGAAGCGATACACCGCAGCGTTTACGAAATCCGCCTCCGTCCGGGAATCCTTTACCAGCCGCACCCCGCGTTCGCCGTCGACGCCGGCGGGCAGCCCGTGTATGGCGAGCTTGACGCGGCCCGGCTCGCCGGCATCGACACGCTCGCCGATTTCGCGCGAACGGGGACGCGCGAGCTTGTCGCCGACGATTACATCTACCAGATCAAGCGCCTCGCGCATCCGCGCCTGCATTCGCCGATCTTCGGCATGATGGCCGCGCATATCGTCGGCCTGAAGGAATTGGGCGAATCCTTGCGGGCGGCGGCGGAAAGCCTCCCGCCGGACGCCTGGCTCGATCTCGACCGTTTCCCGCTCGAAGGCGTCACGCGGGTCGACCGCCACACCTACCGCATCGCGCTGGCCGGCAAATATCCGCAATTCCGCTATTGGCTGGCGATGTCCTTCTTCGCCCCGGTGCCGCGCGAGGCCGACCGCTTCTACAGCCAGCCGGGCATGGCGGCGAAGAATCTGACGCTCGACTGGCACCCGGTCGGCACCGGCCCCTACCTGCTCGCCGAAAACAACCCGAACAGCCGCATGGTGCTCGAACGCAATCCGAACTTCCACGGCGAGACCTACCCCTGCGAAGGCGAGGAGGGCGACGAGGAAGCCGGTCTGCTGGCCGACTGCGGCAAGCCGCTGCCGCGGATCGAGCGCATCGTGCTGACCAGGGAAAAGGAAAGCATTCCCTACTGGAACAAATTCCTGCAAGGCTATTACGACGCATCCGGCATCGCTTCCGACAGCTTCGACCAGGCGGTGCGCCTGGACGTCGACGGCGGCGTGCTGCTCTCCGGGGAAATGCGGGCGCGGGGGATCCGCCTGCTGACCCGGCTGAGCGCGACGATCTTCTACCAGGGCTTCAACATGCTCGATCCCGTCGTCGGCGGGAAGGACGGCGTCGGCGAGGCGCGGGCGCGCAAGCTGCGCCAGGCGCTGTCGATCGCCATCGACCAGGAGGAATTCATCTCGATCTTCCTCAACGGGCGCGGCGTCGTGGCGATGAACCCCCTGCCGCCGGGAGTCTTCGGGCATGACGAGGGGGAGGCCGGGATCAATCCCGTCGTTTACGAATGGCGCGACGGCCAGGCCCGGCGCAAGCCGATCGAAGCGGCGAGGAAGCTCCTGGCCGAGGCCGGCTGGCCCAACGGGCGCGACATCGACAGCGGCGAGCCGCTGGTGCTCAACCTCGACGCCACCGGCGGCGGCGTGGACGACAAGCCGCGCCACGACTGGCTGACGCGCCAGTTCGCCAAACTCGACATCCAGCTCGTCGTGCGCCCCACCGACTGGAATCGCTTCCAGGAAAAGCTGCGCACGGGCGCGCTGCAAACCTACTTCCTGGGCTGGAACGCCGACTACCCCGACCCGGAAAATTTTTTCTTCCTGCTTTCCGGCCACGAAGCCAAGGTCGCCAGCGGCGGCGAAAACACCTCGAACTACGTCAATGCCGAATACGACCGCCTGTTCGCCGAAATGAAGGACATGGACGACACGCCGCAACGCCTGGAAATCATCCGGCGCATGAACCGCCTGCTGCAAGAGGACGCGCCGTGGATCTTCGGCTTTCACCCGAAGGCCTACACGCTCGCCCACGCCTGGCTCCATAACCGCAAGCCGCACGACGTGGCGAAGAACACCTTCAAATACCAGCGCATCGACGTCGCCGAGCGCGCCCGCCGGCGGCGGGAATGGAACGCGCCGGTCGTCTGGCCGCTGGCGCTGGCCGGCGTCGCGCTGGCCTCGCTCGCCGTGCCGGCGGTCGCGGCCTGGCGGCGGCGCGAGCGGCGGACGGGGCAAGCGGTGACGCACAACAAACAGACTCCCGATAAAACGAAAGAACGGGAATCCGAATGCCAAAACTGACCTGGATCGGCAAGAAATCCGTCATCAAGCATCATGAGGAGGTGGCCTTGCGTCTTTTGCGGCCCGTGCCGGAGCGCGCTCGCGGCGGCGAGGCGGTTCACGAGGAAGCGTTACGCGAGCCCGCGGCTCGCATTGCGGGCGGGACGCCCGCGCTCCTGTTCAGAGGACCGAGGCTGAAGTTTCCCCAAGAATTCATGAAGAATTCAAGAAAAGAGGAAAGGCTTGAGAGTCTGCCATGGCAAACAGAGGAGAGCCTTTCCGAGAGAGGAAAGGGAAAGTCAATGCAACCGGTAACAGAGGACTCGGCGAGCCAGGGTGATGACGGAGATTCCCTTGCGCCGGGTCCGGCAGGCGCCTTGGAACAGGAAGGCCAATTGTTTCTGTTGGGCGCATTCGCCAATCAAGCGCGGCGCCCAACCGTCCCCCCGATCCCGCCCCCCGATCCCGTCATTCCCGCGCAAGCGGGAATCCAGCATTCCGCCACCATTTCTGGATTCAAAGCCAGCGCGGGAATGACGGGTATTTTTACCGCCTCGTCTTAAAAAAGCGGGGGTGGTGCATGAAAATTCGAGAGGAAACATCAGGGACAGAGCCCGCATAGGTCGGGGTGAGCGAAGCGAACCCCGACATCAAATAGCCCTCCCGCCTTGCGTCGGGGTTCGCTTCAATCACCCCGACCCATGCGCGCTATCGTCGCCATCGCCCACAAAATCCTTCGTACCCTCTTCTTCAGGCGGAACAGGAAAAATAAAGGGAACGCCAATAACCGACGGTCTTCCGTTCCATGAAGTCTGCTTCACATCCCCATGTCCGACAGGATTGAAACGCGCAAACGCTCGGCCAGATATCCGTGAAAAAACAAGCGCCTTCCGCAACCCAGGTTCTCCGGTGTTTCATGGGACTATCGAACCTACTTTTTGTCGGGGTTCGCTTCGCTCACCCCGACCTATGCGGGCTTGTCGGCGTGCCCCTGTACGCCGATATCGAGCGGAGGGACGTAGGGGCGGGTTTCAAACCCGCCCCTACCACGGGGGAGAATGCCCGCCGGACTGACTGATCCCTGATACCAGCCCCCTCGGAACCTGACGTTTCCCCTCGAATTCACGAAGAATTCAAGAAAAGAGGAAAGGCTTGAGAGTCTGGCATGGGAAACAGAGGAGAGCATTTCCGGGAGAGGAAAGGGAAAGCCAATGCAACCGGTAACAGAGG
>JAISNE010000442.1 GCA_031276375.1 Accumulibacter sp. | reverse complement strand
GCCGCGCGCACTTCGGCGCTGGCCAGGAGATCGCGGCCTGTTCCGGTCATGACGATCTGGCCGTGTTGCAGGACGTAGCCCCGGTGCGCCACGCGCAGGGCGTGGTGGGCGTTCTGTTCGATGAGCAGGATGGTGACGCCGTGGTCCTGGTTCAGTTCGCGCAGGGTCTGGAAAATCTTCTTGATATAGAGCGGCGCGAGACCGAGCGAGGGTTCGTCGAGGAGCAGCAGCTTGGGCCGGGCCATCAGCGCGCGGGCGATCGCCAGCATCTGCTGTTCGCCGCCCGACAGCGTGCCGGCGCGCTGTTCCAGGCGCTCTTCCAGGATGGGAAAAAGCGCGTACATGCGCTTGAGGTCGACTTCCAGATTGTCCGGATCGGCCATCACCGCGCCCATCAGCAGGTTCTCCATGACCGTCATGCGCGGAAAGATGCGCCGTCCCTCGGGCACCAGCGAGATGTCGCGCCGGGCGATGACGTGCGTCGGCAGACGGGTGATGTCTTCGCCGTCGAAGACGATGCGCCCGGCCGAGACGCGCGGCTGGCCGAACAGGGACATCAGCAGCGTCGACTTGCCGGCGCCGTTGGCGCCGATCAGGGTGACCACTTCGCCAACCTGTACCGACAGGTCGATGCCGCGCAGCGCGTGGATGTGGCCGTAATGGGCGTGCACCCCGGAGAGTTGCAGCATCATGTCCGCGCCCCGATCGCTTTCGCCTGGACGGCGCCGGCGGCGTCTTCCTCTTCCTCCTCCTCCTCTTCCTCGCCGAGATAGGCCTTGATCACATGCGGGTCGTTCCGGATTTCGTCCGGCGTGCCTTCGGCGATCTTGCGCCCGTAGTTGAGCACGCAGATGTGGTCGCTCACGTTCATCACCACGCTCATGTCATGCTCGATGAGCAGCAGGGTCAGCCGCTCCTCCTTGACCAGCCGCAGCAGCAGTTCGTTGAGTTCCCCCGATTCGCGCGGGTTGAGTCCCGCCGCCGGTTCGTCGAGGCAGAGCAGCAACGGATCGGCGCACAGGGCGCGGGCGATTTCCACTCGCCGCTGCGTGCCGTATGGCAGGGCGCCGGCGGGCACGTCGGCCTTGTCGATCAAGTCGAGCCGGCGCAGCCAGTCGACCGCCTTGTCCACCGCCCGCGCCTCGGCGCGGCGGTACGACGGCAGGCCGAAGAGGCCGGCCAGCGAGAAGCGCGACGCCTGCTGCAGGACGTTGTGCTGCGCGACGATGAGGTTTTCCAGCACCGTCATCTTGGGGAACAGGCGGATGTTCTGGAAGGTGCGCACGATCCGCGCGAGGCGCGCCACCTGATGGCTGGGCAGCGATTCCAGGCGCAGGACGCCGAGCTCCGGGTGGTTGAGGCGGACGCTGCCGGCGGTCGATTTGTAGAAGCCGGTCAGGCAGTTGAAGAAGGTCGTCTTGCCCGCGCCGTTGGGGCCGATCACGGCGCTGATCCGGCCCGCCGGCACGTCGAACGAGAGGTCGTCGATGGCGGCCAGTCCGCCGAAACGCATGGTCAGGTTTTCGACGGACAGGAGCGGCATGACGCCGCCCGCCGCGCTGGCTTCAGGCATGTCCGCCTCCCGCCGCCGCGTGGCGCAGGGTCGGTTCGCGGTGCGCCAGGATGCCGCCCGGCCGCCAGATCATGATCAGGATCATCGCCGCGCCGAACAGCAGCATGCGGTATTCGGAAAAATCGCGCCCAAGCTCGGGAATCAGCACCAGCACCAGCGAGGCCAGCACCACGCCGAGCTGGCTGCCCATGCCGCCGAGCACGACGATGGCCAGGATGATCGCCGATTCGTTGAAGGTGAAGGATTCGGGCGAGATGAAGCCTTGCCGCGCGGCGAAGAAGACGCCGGCGACGCCGCCGAGCATGGCGCCCAGCGCGAAGGCCGAGAGCTTGACGTTGGTCACGTTCATTCCCAGCGCCCGGCAGGCGATCTCGTCCTCGCGCATGGCTTCCCAGGCGCGCCCGACGGGCAGGCGGCGCAGGCGCGCGACGAGCGCGTTGGTCAACAGCGAGAGGGCCAGGATCACGTAATACAGGAAGATGAGGCGGTGCATCGGCGAGAATTCCAGCCCGAAGGACGAAGCGAAGGTCGGCGCGTTCCCCGACGGGGCAAACGGCAGGCCGAAGAAGCTCGGGCGCGGAATCGAGGAAATGCCGTTCGGCCCGCCGGAAAGTTCCGTCCAGTTGACCAGCACCACGCGGATGATCTCGCCAAAACCGAGCGTGACGATGGCCAGATAATCGCCGCGCAGGCGCAGGCACGGCCAGCCGAGCGCCAGCCCGAACACGGCGGCGATCAGCCCGGCGACCGGCAGCGCCGCCCAGAAACTCCAGCCGAACTGCGTCGCCAGCAGCGCGTAGGCATACGCGCCGACCGCGTAGAAGGCGGCATGCCCCAGGTCGAGCAGGCCGGCCAGGCCGACCACCACGTTCAGGCCCCAGCCGAGCATCACGTAGATCAGCACGGTCGTCGCGATATCGACGACGTAGCGGTTGTCGGCAAAGACGAGCGGCAAGACGAGCGCCAGCGCGAAGGCCAGCCAGCCGACCGCCGTCAGCACCCGGCCATGCCGCGCGCTCGCGGCCGCGGCTTGCCGGCCGCGCGTCCGGAGGCGCGATTTCAGCCGGTCGAGCGCGTAGCGCAGCAGCAGCCGGCCGCAGAACGCGACGGCGACGAAGACGCCCAGCAGCGGCCAGCGCGTCAGCACCCGCAGTGCGCCGCTCTGGTCGACCGTGCTCAGGCCGATCATCGGAATGCCGAGCAAGAGGGCGATCAGGGCGATGCCCGCCGCGTCCCGGCCGCGTTCCACCAAGGTCGGCGCGTCACCGACGGAAACCAGGGGCGGCATCAGACTTTCTCCACTTCGGGCCGGCCCAGCAGGCCGGAAGGACGGAACATGAGCACCAGGATCAGGATGCTGAAGGTCGCCACGTCCTTGTATTCCGCCGACAGATAATTGGACCAGAAGGCTTCGATCATGCCGATCAGCAGGCCGCCGAGCATGGCTCCCGGCAGCGAGCCGATGCCGCCGAGCACCGCCGCCGTGAACGCCTTGATGCCGGCGATGAAGCCAATGTAGAAATCGACCACGCCGTAATATATCGTGACCAGGACGCCGGCCACGGCGGCCAGCGCCGCGCCGAGCATGAAGGTCAGCGAGATGGTGCGGTCGACGTCGATGCCGAGCAGCGCGGTCATCGTGCGATCCTGCTCGCAGGCGCGCTGCTGCCGCCCGAACGAGGTGCGCGTGATCAGCCAGGTGAAGGCCACCAGCAATACCGCGGTGACCAGCACGATGAGCACCTGCGAATACGACAGGCGCGCGGTGAAGCCGTCGATGGTCAGCAAGTCCACGCCGCCGGTAATCATTGGCGGAACCGGCTTGACGCGCGCGCCCTGGGTGAGCTGCACCATGTTCTGCAGGAAGATCGACATGCCGATCGCCGAGATCAGCGGCGCCAGCCGGCTCGAACCGCGCAGCGGCCGGTAGGCCAGGCGTTCCACCGCCCAGCCGTATACCGAGGTGAACAGCACGGCCACCGCGAGCACCAGCAGCAGGGCAAACGGCACCGAACTGACACCGAAGGCGGCGAGCAGCGTGAAGCCGGTCACCGCGATGAAGGCGCCGACCATGTAAACGTCGCCGTGCGCGAAATTGATCATGCCGATGATGCCGTAGACCATCGTGTAGCCGACGGCGATCAACCCGTACACGGCGCCGAGCGCCAGACCGTTGATGAGTTGCTGCAAAGCAAGAGCCATAAATTCTTCCCCCCAGGGCCGTGACGGCCGCAAAATTCGCGCAGAGCGCAGTTTACCCGCCCGGCGGCTGGAATACACAGTCAAGCGGCGCGTCCGGCAAACGACAGGGAACCGCCGCGGCGGGCGCGGCGAACACGGCGGAAAAACCGCCTCGGCGAACCCCCGCGCGTCGTCCCGCGCCCGCTTTTCCCCGCGCACGCCGCGGCATGAAGCGGATCACTCCTCCTCTCCCTTGTCCAGCGACATCAGGATCGCGTTGCCGCCGGACGCGGTCGTATCCACCGACAGCGTCCGCTCGCAGGCGAAGCGGTACAGGTAGTGCGGCCCGCCGGCCTTCGGCCCGGTGCCGGACAGCCCCTCGCCGCCGAACGGCTGCACGCCGACCACCGCGCCGATGATGTTGCGGTTCACGTAGGTGTTGCCGACATGCAGGCGCCGGGTGATGCGCTCGACCGTTTCGTCGATGCGGCTGTGGATGCCGAGCGTCAGGCCGAACCCGGTCCTGGCGATCGCGTCGCAAACCTGGTCCAGCGCGTCGGAGCGCCAGCGCACGATGTGCAGGATCGGCCCGAACACCTCGTTCTCCAGCCGCGAGAGGTCGTCGATCTCGTAGGCGCATGGCGCGAAGAAGCTGCCGTGCGCGGTCTGTTCCTCGTCGAGCTGGCAGACGTGGATCGGCTTGGCGAAGCCCTCCAGCCTGCGGACGTGGCGTTCGAGCTGGTAACGCGCGTCTTCGTCGATCACCGGCCCGACATCGGTGCGGATATCGGTCGGGTTGCCGATGCGCAGGGTCTGCATGGCGCCGCGCAGCATCGTCGACACCTTGTCGGCGATGTCCTCCTGCAGGAACAGCACGCGCAGCGCCGAGCAGCGCTGGCCGGCGGAGTTGAAGGCCGAGGCGATGACATCGCGCACGACCTGCTCGGCGAGCGCCGAGGAGTCGACGATCATCGCGTTCTGCCCGCCCGTTTCGGCGATCAGCGGCACGATCGGGCCGGGCTTGGCGGCCAGCGCCTGGGCAATCGAGCGCGCCACCGCGGTCGATCCGGTGAAGGCCACGCCGGCGCAGCGCGGATGCGCCACCAGCGCCGCACCGACACGCCCGCCGCAGGGCAGGAAAATCAACGCGTCCGCCGGCACTCCGGCGGCATGCAGGAAGCGCACGGCCTGGGCCGCCACCAGCGGCGTCAGGCTGGCCGGCTTGGCGACGACGGCGTTGCCGGCGGCCAGCGCGGCGGCGATCTGCCCAACGAAAATGGCCAGCGGGAAATTCCACGGGCTGATGCACACGAACACCCCGCGCCCGCCCAGCGACAGTGTGTTGCGTTCGCCCGTCGGTCCCGGCAGGAGGATCGGCTCGGCGAATTTCTCGCGCGCCTGCGCGGCGTAGTAGCGGCAAAAATCGATCGCCTCGCGCACCTCGGAGACGGCGTCGCCCTGCGTGCGTCCGCCCTCGCGCACGATCAGCGCCACCAGTTCCGGCAGGTGTTGCTGGAGCTTGTCCGCCGCGCGTTCGAGGATCGCCGCGCGCTCGCCGGCGGCGGTGTTCGACCAGTCGCGAAAGGCCGCCGCGGCGCGGGTCATGGCCGCGGCCGCGTCTTCGTCGGTGGCGTCCGTCACGAAGCCGACCACGTCGCGCCGGTCGGCGGGCGCGCAGAGCTTGCGGCTCCGCCCCTTGAGCGCCTTGCCGCCAATCAGCGGGGCGGCCTCGCAAGGCTCCGCGGCGCTGCGTTCGATGGCTCGGCGCAGATCGTCGAGCGTGGGTTTGTCGTTCATGTCCAGACCTTCACTGTTGGCGCGCGCCGCGCCGAAAAGCTCGCGCGGCAGCGCGATACCGGGATGCGGCTTGACGGCGAGCGCCGCGGCCTTTTCCACCGGGTCGGCGAGCAGTTGTTCGAGCGGCAGGCGCTCGTCGGCGATGCGGTTGACGAACGAGGAGTTGGCGCCGTTTTCCAGCAGGCGGCGCACCAGGTAAGCCAGCAATTCCTCGTGGCTGCCGACCGGCGCGTAAACGCGGCAGGCGCGTCCCCACTTGCCCGGCCCGACGACTTCGTCGTACAACTCTTCGCCCATGCCGTGCAGGCGCTGGTACTCCCAGTCGACCGCGCCGCCGGCTATCTCGGCGACCGCCGCCAGCGTATGCGCGTTGTGCGTGGCGAACGCCGGGTAGAAGGCCGCCGGATCGGCGAACATCCGCTTGGCGCAGGCGAGGTACGAGACGTCGGTGTTGACCTTGCGGGTGAATACCGGGTAGCCGCTCAGGCCGCGTTCCTGCGCGGCCTTGATCTCGGCGTCCCAGTAGGCGCCCTTGACCAGGCGCAGGCCGAAGCGATGCCCGGAACGATGCGCCAGATCGGCGAGCCATTCGACGATGTTGTAGGCGCGCTTCTGGTAGGCCTGCACGGCCATGCCCAGCCCGTCCCAGCCGGCCAGTTCCGGGTCGAGCGCGAGGAACTCGATCAGGTCGAGCGAGAGTTCCAGGCGATCCATCTCCTCGGCGTCGATGGTGAAGCCGATGTTGTGCTTGCCGGCCTTCAGCGCGAGCGTCTTGACCACCGGCCACAGTTCCCGGCGCACGCCTTCCTCGTTGGCCACCTCGTAGCGCGGATGCAGCGCGGAGAGCTTGATCGACACCGAAGGCGCTTCCAGCGCCGGCCGGCCGCCTCCGGCGGCGCCGATCGCGTCGATGGCCGCGGCGTAGAGTTCCGCGTAGCGGCGGGCGTCGTCGGCGGTGCGCGCCGCCTCGCCGAGCATGTCGAAGGTGTGGCGGTAGCCGCGCGCTTCCGCCGCGGCCCCGCGTTCGAGTGCTTCCTTGATGCCGCGCCCCATGACGAACTGTTTGCCGAGGATGCGCATGGCGGTGATGATGGCCTGCCGGATGACCGGCTCGCCGACGCGCGTGATCAGGCGCTTCAAAGTGAAGCCGAGATTTTTCTCGGCGTCGTCGAGATGCACGATGCGCCCGGTCAGCATCAGCGCCCAGGTGCCGGCGTTGACGAAGGTGCTGTGCGACGCGCCGAGCCGGTTGACCCATTCGGTGTTGCCGATCTTGTCGCGGATCAGCCGGTCGACCGTTTCGGTGTCCGGGATGCGCAGCAGGGCCTCGGCCATGCACATCAGCACCACGCCTTCGCGCGAGGAGAGGTCGTAGGTGTTGAGGAAGGCGTCGATGCCGGTGCTCTTCAGGCGCCGCTCGCGGACCGTCTCGACCAAGGGCTTTGCCCGTTCGAAAATGCGCCGCCGCTCTTCCGGCGTGAA
>JAISNE010000299.1 GCA_031276375.1 Accumulibacter sp. | reverse complement strand
GATCGACAACAAGACCAAGCCGCGCGGTTCGCTGGGCGCGCTGGAGCGGGTCGCGTGGCGCGTCGGGCGCATCCAGCGCACGCTGTCGCCCCGGTTCAACCGCCCCACGCTGCTGGTTTTCGCGGCCGATCACGGCGCCGCCAAGGCCGGGTTGTCGGCCTTTCCCCAGGACGTTACCTGGCAGATGGTCGAGAATTACCTGGCGGGCGGCGCCGGCGTCAATGTGTTCGCCCGCCAGAACGGATTGACGGTGAAGGTCGTCGACGCCGGCGTGGCGCACGATTTCGGCGCGCGGCCCAACTTGATCGACGCCAAGATCGCGCCGTCCGGCACCCGCAGCTATCTCGACGAAGCGGCCATGACCCGCGCGCAGTGCGCCACCGCCATCGAAACCGGGGCGGGCCTGGCGCGCGGACTGGCGGCGGAGGGCTGCAACGTGCTGGCGGTCGGCGAAATGGGCATCGGCAACACGGCGTCGGCGGCGCTGCTGACGCACGTCTTCACCGGCACGCCGCTGGCCGATTGCGTCGGGCGCGGCACCGGCCTCGACGATGCCGGCCTGGCGCGCAAGCGCGAACTGCTGGCGCGGGCCGCCGCGCGCGCCGGACTGCCGGCGGACGCCGATGCGCTCGACGTGCTGGCCGAATTCGGCGGCTTCGAGATCGCCATGATGACCGGCGCCCTGCTGGCCGGCGCCGAATGCCGGATGACGCTGCTCATCGACGGCTTCATCGTTTCGTCGGCGCTGCTGGCCGCCGCGCGCCTCGCCCCGGCGATCCGCGATTACTGCATCTTCTGCCACCGTTCGGCCGAACCCGGCCATGAGGCGCAAATCCGCGCGCTCGGCGGCGAGCCGCTGCTCGATCTGGGGCTGCGCCTCGGCGAGGGCAGCGGCGCCGCGCTCGCTTTCCCGCTGGTCCGTTCCGCGCTGGCCTTTCTCAACGAAATGGCCAGTTTCGATTCGTCCGGCGTCAGCAAAAACATTTGCTAAAGAGACGACTATGTCCACACGTTCGGAACTGGAGACCTTTTTCGGAGCCATCCGTTTCTTCACCCGCCTGCCCGCGCTCGGCACGCTCGGCCAGGATCCGGCCGCCCTGGGCAAGGGCATGCGTTATTTTTCGTCGGTCGGCCTGATCGTCGGCGTGCTCGCCGGCCTGGTGTTCGCCATCGCCACCTTTTTCTGGGTAAAGACGCTCGCCGTGCTGGCCGCCATGGTGACGGCGATCCTGGTCACCGGCGCGCTGCACGAAGACGGCTGGATCGATACCATCGACGGTTTTGGCGGCGGCGGCGACCGGGAACAGGTGTTGTCGATCATGCGCGATTCTTGCATCGGCAGCTTCGGCGCGGTCGGCCTGGCGCTCCTGCTGCTGGCGCGGGCCTTCGCGCTGATCGAGATCGACATGCTGCAAGTGCCCGTGGCGCTGATCGCCGGGCATGCCGTGTCCCGTCTGTGCGCGACCGCCGTCTTCCATCGGCTCGATTACGCGCGCGAGGAAGGCAAGGCCACGCCGTTCAGTGACAAGCTCGGCAAGAGCGATCTGATTTTTGCCTCGGTGATGGCGCTGCTGCCGGTATTGCTGCTGCTGGAGCGGGCGCTTCCCGCCCTGCTCTTCGCCGCCGCCGCGACGTTCTGGCTGTATCGCCTGTTCAAGCGGCGCATCGGCGGTTATACCGGCGACTGCCTGGGCGCCGTGCAACAGTTGGCCGAGGTGGCGTTCTACTGCGGCCTGCTGTGCGAGTTTTCCTGATCCGCCATCCGCCTCCGCTCATCGAACCCGGCGTCTGCTACGGACGCCTCGACGTGGATTGCCGCGAACCCGCCCGCTTCGCCGCCGGACTGCGCTCCTGCCTGCCCGCCGGTCTCGCTGTTTACTCCAGTCCCTTGCGGCGCGCTCTCCGGCTGGCGCATGAACTGTCCCCGCCGGGGTCGGTGCGCGTCGACCCGCGGCTGAGCGAAATCGATTTCGGCGCGTGGGAAGGACGGCGCTGGGACGACATCGAGCGCCGGGAAATCGACGCCTGGGCCGCCGACGTTGCCGGCTTCGCGCCGCCCGGCGGCGAATCCGTCGCCGCGCTGCGGGCGCGGGCGCTCGGCTTCGCCGCCGCGCTGGAAGATGACGCCGCGATCGTCACCCACGCCGGCGTCATGCGCGCGCTGGTCGGCCACTGGCGGCATCTGCCGGTGGCCGACTGGTCCCGGCTGGAGTTCGCCTTCGGCGAACTGGTGCGCCTCGATGTTTGCCGCGAAGAATGGCGGCCATGACGCTCGCGCCGTCTCTTTCCCGCCTGCCGCCGCCCGAGGCCGACGCGCGGCTCGCCAGCGACGCGCTGCTTGCCCGCCTGCGCGGCGAAATTTCCGGCGCGGGCGGCTGGATCGCTTTCCACCGCTTCATGGAGATGGCGCTTTATACGCCTGGGCTGGGCTACTACTCGGGCGGCGCGCGCAACTTCGGCGCGGCCGGCGATTTCGTCACCGCGCCCGAACTGACGCCGATTTTCGCGCGGACCCTGGCCGCCCAGGCGCAACAGATCCTGGCGCTCGCCGCGCCGCGGATCATCGAAGCCGGCGCGGGATCGGGGCGTCTGGCCGCCGATCTCTTGCTCGAACTGGAACGGCGCGGCAGCCTCCCCGACAGTTACCGCATCCTCGAACTCTCCGGCGAACTGCGCGAACGCCAGCGGCAAACGCTGGCCGAACGCGCGCCGCGCCTGCTCCCGCGCGTCGGCTGGCTCGACCGCCTGCCAACGCGCTTCGAAGGGCTGGTGCTGGCCAACGAGCTGCTCGACGCCCTGCCCGTCCACCTGCTCCGCTGGGGAGACGAAGAAACGCCCGGCGCGATTTTCGAACGCGGCGTCGCCTGGCGGGCCGGGCCGGAAGGCGGAACGGAGGGCGAAGCGGAGGGCGCCTTGGCCTGGGAAGACCGCCCGGCGCAAGGGCGCGTCCTCGAACACGCGCAAAGGATCGCGGACGAATATCGGCCGCCCGCCGGCTACGTGAGCGAAATCAATCTGGCGGCGGCGGACTGGACGGCGGCGTGGGGCGGCATCCTCGCGCGCGGCGCGCTGCTGCTCATCGATTACGGATTTCCGCGCCACGAGTTCTATCACCCGCAGCGCGACAGCGGCACATTGATGTGCCATTACCGCCACCACGCGCACGACGATCCTTTTTTCCTGCCCGGCCTGCAGGACATCACCGCCCACATCGACTTCACCGCGATCGCCGAATCCGGATACGACGCCGGCCTCGACCTGCTCGGCTACACGACCCAGGCGGCATTTCTGCTCAACAACGGCGTCACGGAGATTCTTGCCCGCACGCCCCGCGAAGACACCCGACGCTATCTGCCGCAAGCCCAGGCCGTCCAGAAACTCGTCTCGCCCGCGGAAATGGGCGAACTGTTCAAGGTCATGGCGCTCGGCAAGGGAATCGCCGAAACGCTCGACGGATTTTCCACCGGCGACCGAAGCCTTACTCTGTGACGAAAGCCCGCCATTCTTCTGCCGTCGCATCCCGGACGATTCGATCCAATCTTCCCGCTGGCCGGAATTTCCAAATGGCTACGATCCTGTTCCGTTCCCTTGCTGTTCCGCCAAGCGTTCAATCGCGCGACGGCGAACTGTCTTGTCCGGGTCTTCCGCGAGTCTCTTCAGCAGATCGGTCGGCGTGTTCGGGCTTGAGGCAAGCAATTCGCGGACGAAATCACTTTCGTCGCTCGCCAGAATCTCCAGCATCGCAAGGCTGGCGTTCGGATTGTTTGCCAAGTGGCCACGAACGGTGGGGTCTTCATGCCCCATCATGGTTTCCAGGAGCGCGAGCGGTGCGCTTGAGTTGCGGACTACACTGAAGGCGATTTTCTTGCTGTCCCTGGCTAATTCTTGCAGCAAATCGATCGGGGTGCGGCGGTTGGCGGCAACACTTTTACGAACCATTTCATCCTCATCCTGCGCCAGAGTTCTCAGGGCGGGAATCGGCAGATTCGCGTTCCAGGACACCGTTCGGCGAACAGAGGCTTGCGTGTCCCGCGCCAGACTTTCCAGAATGGCGACCGGCGTATTCTTGTTTCCGGCGACTCCCTGCCGGATTGCTTCATTGCCGTTCCGCGCCAGGGTTTCCAGCACGGGACCCGGCGTGTTCGGGTGTTCGGCGACCCACCGCGGGATTTCTTCGTCGCCATCGCGCGCCAGGGTTTCCAGAACCGATGCCGGTGCCCGCGGATGTTTGGCCAAGGCCAGGCGAACTTCCTTGTCCTTGTCTTGCGCCAGGATTGCCAGGGCGGGAATGGGTGCGTTCGGATGAACGAGCGCTTTCCGCCGGATTTCCGCGTCCTCGTCCCGCGCGAGAACTTCCAGCGCGGCCGCCGGCGAATTCGGGTTGCCGGCCACGCTCAGGCGGATTTCCTTGTCTTCGTCCTTTGCCAGTCTTTCCAGGACGCTGGCCGGCGCGCGCGGGTTTTGCGCGACCGTTTGACGAATGTGTCTGTCCCGTTCGGCCGCCAGCGCTTCCAGCAGGAAGGATTCGCTCCGGTTTTTGGCGAGCGCGCGGCGGACGTGCCAGTCTTCGCTCCGCGCCATCCTGTCCAGCGCCGGACGGGGCGTATCCGGATGCGCGGCCACCGCGAAACGCACCGGAAGACTCTCGTCGCTCGCCAGCCGTTCCAGCGTCGCCGCCGGGGTGTTGGGGTTGGCCGCCACGGCCCGGCGGATTTCCCGGTTTTCTTCATTCGCCAGAATCGCCAGGGTCTTTGCTGGCGTATCCGTGCTTTCGGCCATTTTCAAGCTTTCCATGTTTCGCTGCCTCGTTCCTCGCTTATCTTTTGCGCGCTTGTCCGGTTCCTGGATCGGGAACTTGAGTCCGGTGTTTTCGGCGAGGCGCCGCGGGGCGGGCTTTTCTTTTTCCCCTTCATTCCCTGATCCCTTGATTTTTTGCTTCATCCGGCGTGCGGGTCCTTTTCAACCGGGCCGCCGTCACATGCGTCATGCACCCAGATGCCGCAAGTTCCGACGAAACAGGTATGGAAGTCCTCGACTTCCAGGTTGTAAACGGTACAACGGAATTCGTGACCCGGTTCCCACCATTGCACTTCATCGTTATAGCGCCCAGGAGGCGAAAGCAGGCGGTGGTCGGCAAAAGCTCCGTGAGTCAGGTCGACGGTGTGACCTGACCGGAAAGAAGGCACCTGAAACCAGGCGATACCCGAATCGGGCGTTATGAAAAGCGGGGCCGAGTAGCCAATCGCCGTATCGTTTTCCAGTAGTTCGAACCGGTAATCTTCTCCATGACGCGCATGACCTTGGGGGTATGATTTATTCAACGCATCCAGCCGTTCCCAGCTCAGGTCTTTTACCCGGAAAAGGTGGTTGGGTGTCGCAACAAGCTGGTATCTGATGTCCGCGTCAGGACGTCCGGCCATTTTCGCGCTGTCGATTGCCGACTGAGGGATGACGTTGAGTATCCCGACATCCTTGTTTTCCGACCGGAACGTCCGGGTCACGCGCTTGTAGGCGATTTCTCCCGCGTCATCCCAAGGTCTGGAAAGCACCCAATCCCCCACCTCGATGCTTTCGATGGGTTTCAAGCCTTCTCTCGTGTGCACCAGGGTTCCCGCCGCGAAACAAAGCCCTCCGCCGCTTACGCATTCCGGACAGCGCATTTCGCCGATATTGGCGCGCACGCGCGAATCCGCCGCGCCGCTGGCTTCGTCTTTTTCCGCCAGCCTGCCGGATTCCTTCTCTGCCGTTGTCTTGACGATCATGGCGGTTGGCGCTCCCCTGAAAATGAATGTGAAAGAGACTCGGGATCGGAAGGCGCCGGGCAGGGGCCGTGATGGTGTCCGGCGGCCCGATCCCGCATCTGGCGTGAACCGCCGCCTTCCGTCCTTGAGTGTAAATCAACAGGA
>JAISNE010000292.1 GCA_031276375.1 Accumulibacter sp. | reverse complement strand
GCGATCAGCCGGGCTTCAAATTCACCATCAAAAATAACCGCTCGGGGTGGGGTCTCTCTTTGCTTACGCTCCAAGGCGGCCTCAAGCCCTTCCTCTACAAACCGTTTTTTGAGATGTTCTATGGTTCGGGAAGTCACCCCCAAGGCCTCGGCTACATCGGCTACTTTCCAAGCCGGGCCATGCCGACCGGCATCACAAAGCAATAAGGCGCGGGCGTTGATAAATTTTTTCGCCCCGGTTTTTTCATTGCGTGTCAAATCTTCGAGTTCGCTACGTTCAGATTCCGTCAATGTCACTTTATATCGTGGCGCCATGGCAACCTCCTTTGGTTGCCATCACTATACCACTATTTTTAATATGCGAATCATAGAATATTACATGGTACCAGGTTTAACCAACATCTACTCCCATCTTAGCTGAACTTAGATTCTAATCAAGAAAGCTCTTAACAGCATTAATTTCGATATAACAATCGGTAATTCCATTTTCCTTGGAAAGAGCTTGCCCGAACGCTCATCATCACGGAACCGCCGGCCCTCTCCCGCCCTTCGGGTACCCTTTCCCGCATGCGGGCGAGGGGAACGGCACTCTCCGGATTGCATTTCTGCCACGCGCTTCGCGTCAATCGAAAGCGCTTTTTTCGCTTTAAACCGGCGTCATCCCGCCGTCTCCAGGCCATCAGGCGCCAAGATAGGCGGCCATGATTTCCGGTTTTTTCAGCAATTCATCGGCGGAGCCTTCGGCGATGATTTCGCCGGTGTCCAGCACATAGCCCCGGTCCGCCACTTGCAGCGCCAATCGGGCGTTCTGTTCCACCACGATGATGGTCAGGCCGTCGGCGTTGAGCTTTTTCAATGTGCGGAACATGTCGTACATGATGAGCGGCGCGAGGCCCATGGATGGTTCATCCAGCAGCAGCACCGAACATTGGGTCATGAGCGCGCGGCCCACGGCGAGCATTTGCTGTTCGCCGCCGGAAAGCGTGTCGCTGCGTTGTTTCGCCCTTTCCGCGAGGCGGGGGAAGATGTCGAAAATATGACGGATGTCTTCATCCACGTTGCTTTTCTTCCGCGACCACGCGGCCAGTTGCAGGTTCTCCGTCACCGTGAGGTTGCCGAAAATATGACGCCCTTCCGGTACGAGAGTCATTTTGAGGTCGGATACGACGCGGTGCGCGTCCATGTTCAGGATCGAGATGCCATCGAATTCCATGTCGCCCGCGGTCACCGAGGCGGATTCCGGCGGGGTCAGGCGCATCAGGGCCTTGAGCGTGGTGGATTTGCCCGCGCCGTTCGCGCCGATGAGCGTCACGATCTCTCCTCGTTCGGCGTGAAAGGAGATGCCATGCAGCGCTTCGATTTTTCCGTAGGCCGCTTTCAGATTCCGCACGCGTAACATCAGAGCGCCTCGTCTCCCAGATAAGCTTTTATGACGACTATATTGTTGCGGATATCTTCCGGCGTTCCCTCGGCGATGATGCAGCCGAAATCTATGACGGTCAGCCGCTGGCACAAGGACATGACGACTTTCATCTGGTGCTCTATCATCCAGATGGCAATCTTGAATTCGTCGTGAATCCAGCGGATGTGGCGAATGAGGTCTTCCACGTCGGCGGAATTCAAGCCGGCCGCCGGTTCGTCGAGCAGCAGCAGTTTGGGATTTCCGGCCAGCGCGCGCGCGAGTTCGACCCTGCGCTGCAGGCCGTAGGGCAGGTTTTTCGGAAGCTCTCCGGCGTAGTCCGCCAGGTCCATCATCTCCAGGACTTCGCGCGCCTTTGTTTCAATGAGCTTTTCCGAATGCCGGTAATGGCCTGTCCGCAGCACGGCGCTCCAGAAACCGTAGCCAAGCCATGAATAACGGGCCAGCCGTATATTGTCCAGAACGGTCATGTCGTTCCACAGACGGATATTCTGGAAGGTTCGCGCCATGCCCATGGCCGTCACCTGATGCGGCCTGAATCCGCCGATCCGCTTTCCGTCGAAAACGATATCGCCTTCCGTCGATTGGTAGAAACCGGAAACGATATTGAAAACCGTCGTTTTCCCCGCGCCATTGGGACCGATCAGGCCGACCAGTTCGCGCTCTTCCAGGTGGAAGGAAAAATTCGAGAGCGCCTGAAGACCGCCAAAACGTTGCGTCAGACCCTTGATTTCCAGAAGGGGCACGGCTTGTCTCCTCGATCAATTTACTTGAAGGTAATCCAGCGTTTCAGGCGCGGAAAGACTTGCGTCAATTCCCTGTTCCCGAGAAAGCCTTCCGGACGGAATTGCATCAGCAGGATCAGGATGAGCGGAATGATGACCCATTTCCATATCTGGCTTATTTCGTACCCGGCGGGCAGCAGTCCCGCCGCGTGCGAGACTTCATTGAGCCACGGAATGACGAAGCGCAGCCATTCGACGAGGAGGGTGAAGGCGACCGCGGCCATCAATACGCCGGAGATGGAACCCATGCCGCCAAGATACACCATGACCAGTCCTTCGGTGGATTTGAGGATGTTGAAAGCCTGCGCATTCACATAGCCGTAGACGTGCGCGTACAATGCGCCCGCAAGCCCCGCGAGACCGGAGGAAATCATGAACGCCATGATTTTGACGCGGTTGGTGTTCACTCCCATGATTTCCGCCGCCACTTCGTTCTGGCAGACGGCTGAAATTCCCTTGCCGTAGGTGCTCGTCATCAGGCGGTAAATGGTCATGACACAGACGAAAAAGCCGAAAATGGTCCAGATCAGCATCCAGGGAAGGTCGGCCACGTCCGACATGGCGTTGACCGTCTTTTTCATTCCGGAAAAGCCGCGCGGGCCGCCGATGGCGTCGATGTTTTCCACGATGGAAATAATGATGTAGTTGGCCGCGATGGTAATGATGGCCAGATAATCGTCGCGCGTGTGGAAGGAGGGCAATGCGACGATCAGACCGAACAGGGCGGCGGCCAGACTCGCGCCAAGGAGTACGACCGGAAAGAGAAAGGGCGCCCATTGCGGCGGGAAGAGCGCGGCGCCGAACAAATTGCTGTTGGTGAAAAAAGCCACGGAAAGCAGCGAGCCCACATACGCGCCCACGCACATGAAACCCGCGTGGCCGCAGGAGAATTCGCCCATGTAGCCATTCACGAGATTCAGGCTGACCGCGAAGATGCAGTTGATCCCGATGAAAGTGATGATGGTCAGCACATACTTGTCCAGCGCGCCGGCTTGCGCGAGCGCGACCAGCGCGACGGCGGCGAGGCAAAAGACAACGTTGAGGGTGTAGCGCCGCATGGCGGGATTCCTGTCAGATTTTCGTGGTCAGCGGTTTACCGAAAATTCCGGTCGGACGCAGCCAGAGAATGAGCAACAAAATGGAAAAGGCGAATAGATCGCGAAACGTGGAAGGCAAAAAGGCGGCGACCATGATTTCCACGAAAGCCAGCAGGAAGCCGCCGGCAAATGCTCCCCGGATATCGCCGATCCCGCCGACGACGGCGGCGATGAACGCTTTCCAGCCGGTCATCGCGCCCATGTAAGGTTCCAGCACCGGGTAGGACATGGCGAAAAGCATCCCGCCCAGCCCGGCGACTCCGGAACCCAGTATGAAAGTGAAAACGACCACGCTGTCGAGCGGTATGCCCATCAGCGGCAACGCGAACCTGTCCCAGGAAACGGCGCGCATGGCCATTCCCATGCGCGTCTGCGTGACGATGAAATGCAGAAAGAAAAAAACCAGCACGGCCGCGAGAATGACCCAGAGCTTGAGATTGGTGACCGCGATGCCGCCAAAATCATGGATATTCTTTTCCAGCAGCACGGGCAGGGTTTTACGGCTTGCGCCAAGCAGCGCAAGATTGCCGTTTTCCAGGATAAGCCCGCACATCAGCGCGGTAATGACCACATAGAGCCGGTGCGCCCCCTTGCGCATCAGGGGGCGATAGGCGATTCTTTCCAGGCTGACGCCGACCAGGGAAGTCAAAATCATGGTCAGCGGAATGGTCAGGGCAAGGGTCGTTTCACGCGATAGGCCGAACATGCCTTCCGGTGAAAGAAACATGGTGGAAACGAAAAAGGCGATATACGCCCCGACCATGAAAATGTCGCCGTGGGCAAAGTTGATCAGGCGCAGGACGCCATATACGAGCGTGTATCCCAACGCGATGAGCGCGTAAAAACTGCCCCATTGCAGCGCATTGACGCATTGTTGCAGGAAAACATCCATGAACGGCTCCGTTGAATCCTTCCGTCATCCCGCCGCCGCCGGGAAAGCGGCGGCAGGGACAGTCATTACCGTGTCATTACCGTGGGCAAACGGATTCCTTGAAAGTGAAATTGCCCTGATCGTCGATATGCACAATGACGGCGCACTTGATCGGATCGCCCTGCGCGTCGAAACGCATGTCGCCGGTAATGCCCTTGAAGTCTTTCACATTGGCCAGGTTGTCGCGGATCTGCTTGCGTATCGCGCGTACATTGCCGTCCAGCTTGCCCGCCCGCTGGATGGCGTCCGTCGCCAGGGTCACGGCATCCCAGGTCAGCGCGGCGACATCGTCGGGGATGTAACCGTATTTCTTGTTGTACTCATCGATGAATTCCTTGGTTTTCCCCTGGGCGCCGGCCGCCGCGTAATGGGTCGAGAAAAACTGCCCCTTGCACGCATCGCCGCAAAGTTTCATCAGCTCCGCCGAGCCCCAGGCATCCGAGCCCATGAAAGACCCCTTGTAACCCAGATCCCGCGCCTGCGGCACGATCAGCGCGGCGAAACTGTAGTTTTCCGGCAGGAAGATGAAATCCGGCTTGGCGGCAATCATCTTCGTCAATTGGGCGGAAAAATCCTGATCTTTCGGCCCGTGCGATTCAAAGGCGACGATACTCCCGGCGCCGTGGCGTTCTTCCCAGGCGCTCCTGAAATTGTCGGCCAGTCCCTTGGAATAATCGTTGGAAATCTCGAACAGCACGGCGGCCTTCTTGGCGTTGAACTGCTTGGTGGCAAAGTCGGCGGCCACGGGCGCCTGGAACGGATCGAGGAACGCGGCGCGGAATACCCACGGACGATCCTTGGTGGCGTCCGGATTGGTGGACCAGGGCGTAATCATCGGCGTTTCGTTGTCGTTGGCCACCGCGCCGGCCGGAACCGCCTGGCGGGAAGATTGCGGACCGATGATCGCCAGCACGTCGTCGCGGTCGATCAGCTTGAGAGTGACATTGACGGCGGTTTCCGGCTTCGATTCGTTATCCTCGAAAATGAACTCCAGCGGATATTTTTTCCCGCCGACCTCCAGTCCGCCGGCGGCATTGATTTTTTCCCTGAAGAGTTCCGCGGCGAATTTCGTGGATTCCCCGACCTTGGGAATTTCACCCGTCAAAGGAATGGGAAAACCGATCTTGATGGCCTGTTCGGCCAGGGCGTTGGCCGACATGAACAGCGTCGTCGCGCAGACCAGCGCGAATGCGCGCGTGTGTTTCTTCAGCATGGAAGCTCCTTTAACGGTGTTTGAAAACATGAATTCCCGACAAAACGCCGCTACCCGAATCCTGTTCGTGGCGGCGTTCATTTCGGCCGGTTGGCGTGTCAAGGCCAGTGCAAAAAACATGCCCGCCGCCGCTCCGCCGGCCGCGAATCCCGCCATGAGCGCGCCGCGCCTGCCTTGCGACGAAAACAGCGAACCCGGAAACGCGCGCATGAAACAGGCGGCGAAACAAGCGCCGCACCATTGATGAGCATTGGAAGTCTCTTTTGGGGCGGCGCACGGAATGAATCGGCGGTGTCTTTGTCAAGCCGGAGAGTCAAGGCTGGACGATGCGTTGCCGCTATTCAGAGGACAGAGGACAGAAGACAGAGGACAGTCAGTTACCGGCGCTACGCGCCGCAAATATTACTGTCTTCGGTCTTCTGTCCTCTGTCCCTGATGTTTCCCCTCAAATTTTCTTGCACCCCCTCGTTTTTTTAAGACGAGGCGGTCAAAATACCCGTCATTCCCGCGCAGGCGGGAATCCAGAAAAGGCGGTGGAATGCTGGATTCCCGCCTGCGCGGGAATGACAGGCACGGGAGAGGGGACAGATCTCCTCTGTTTGCAATGGCAGACTCTCAAGCCTTTCCTCTTTTCATGAATTCTTCATGAATTTGAGGGGAAACTTCAGGGACAGAGGACAGTAATATTTGCGGCGCGTAGCGCCGGTAAATGACTGTCCTCTGTTCCCCAACATTCATTGCCGCGGAACCGCCGGCCCTCTCCCGCCCTTCGGACGCATTCTCCCGCAAGCGGGAGAGGGGAACGGCCCCCGGCCTTCATCGCAAAACCAACTCCGGTTTGAAACACCGCCCGCAAGAAAGAAACGGAACATCTCGTCCGTTCGTCTCAATCCCTTCGATTCAGGGCTGAATTACTACGATATCTCTGATCAGCGTGTTTTCCCGACTGGTGTGTCTGTCTTAATCCCTTCAATTCAGGGCTGAATTACTACTTTCTCAAAAATGCTGTTGAGCAGAACCAAACTGTGTCTTAATCCCTTCAATTTCAGGGCTGAATTACCACGAGCCATTAAACCTCACCTTGGCCCACTCTGTCAAGTCTTAATCCTTTCGATTCAGGGCTGAATTACTACG